>JANQMQ010000715.1 GCA_028279995.1 Candidatus Phaeomarinibacter sp.
TAGCGTTTGGGGAAGTCGTGGTTCCACATGCCCGCGCGTCCGAGCATGGCGTAGTCGTACCCGGCGGCCATGACCTTTTCCGTGTCCGCAGGCGTCTCCAACGCGCCTGCAGCACCGAGCTTCGTGTTCCCGCGCTTGAGTGCGCCGAAATGATCCAGCAGGGACTTGCCCTTGAAGTCGTCCTCTTCCGGCTCCTTGAAACAATCCCACAAGGACATGTCCAGAAAGTCGACGCGGTCGTCGTTCAGCAGTTTTTCAGCGACGCTCAGCACTTCGCCAAGCTGCATCCCGAACCGCTCCGGCGACAGACGCACACCGAGAACGAAGTCCTTGCGGCAGCGAGCGCGCACGCCCTCGATGATCTCGAACAGGATGCGGAAGCGGCCTTCCGTGTCGCCGCCATAGGCATCGTCGCGCTTATTGATGGAGGCACTGAAATACTGGCAGAGGATGTAGCCATGGGCACCGTGCAGTTCCACGCCGTCAAAGCCTGCCTGCTCGGCACGCTCGGCACCTCGGACAAAATCTTCGACGAGTTGCTGTGTCTCTGCGAGCGTCAGGCCACGCGCGCCGGAGCGTTCATTGTCAGACGGACAGACCGGCGGTCCATCCAGCAGCTCCTTCACAAGCGAAGACCGCATGCCCGCGTGATGAAGCTGTACCAACGCAAGGCTGTCATGAGTCCTGATGCCTTCTGCCAGGCGCGTCATCCCGGGGATATGCTTGTCATCCCAGATGCCGAGCTGGCCCGGAAACCCCTGGCCGATGGCCTGAACGTGTGAGGCACAGGTCATGGTGAGCCCAAAGCCGCCTTTCGCCCGCATGGTCAGCCAGTTGTACTCGTCATCAGACAGGGTCCCGTCGGCGTGGCTCTGGCAGTTGGTCAGGGGGGCAAGCATGAAACGGTTTTTCATCGTGGAACCGCTCGTGAAAGAGAGCGGTGACAGCAGGTCTGTCATCTGGGCAGGCTCCGGAGTTGTGGAATGCAATTTCGATTTGGCGCGTAAGGTGGGCGCTCAGCACCGGCGCGTCAAACAGTAACCAGCGGGCACATGGTCTACCATGCACCCGCCGGTCTTTCTGTCAGCCTGTTGATCAGGTGTTGTCTGCTTCCAGCAGACCAGTACGGAACATGATGCCCGCGAGGGCTGCACCGACAAGCGGTGCGATGATGAAGAGCCAGAGCTGGCTGATCGCTGTTCCGCCCACCATGATGGCGGGGCCGAAGCTGCGTGCCGGGTTAACCGAGACGCCGGTCACCTGAATGCCGATGATGTGGATCACCGCCAGCGTGAGACCGATGGCAAGACCCGCCATGGCGGCCGGTGCGCCTGCCTGGGTTGCTCCGAGGATCGCCACCAGGAACAGGAAGGTTGCAACCACTTCAAAGACCAACGCGGCCTGAAGCGTGTATTCCCCAAGATAGCCCGGGCCCCAGCCATTGGCCCCCAGACCATTCGTACCAAGATCATAAGACGCCTTGCCGGATGCGATGAGGTACAGCACAGCTGCGCCCACCAGTGCGCCGGCGAACTGTGCAATCCAGTACTGGATCATTTCTCCAGCCTCCATCCGTCCGGCAATGAAGGCGCCAAACGAAACGGCCGGATTGACGTGGCAGCCTGAGACCGGGCCAATCCCATAGGCCATGGCGACGATGGCAAGGCCAAACGCGAGCGAAATCCCCAACTGACCGACGGCGTCAACGCCAACCGTCCCGGCCCCCGCCAGAACAGCTGCACCGCAACCAAACAAGACAAGTGTGAACGTGCCGATGAACTCGGCGACCATCTTTTTCATTGTTCCCTCCACAAGGCTTTATTGCCCGACTCAAATCCTGCGCCGGTTTATGCCTTCAAGGAAACCTGAATATCGGGATGGCTGACCTATCTCAGTGGAGCCGGCAACCACCTGGCCTTGCGCATGGCATATGCGTAGAGCGCGTCCTTGTGCGTCAGGAACGGCTTTTCCACATACACCCAAGACAGGGCCGCGATCGGTATCGTGACAACGAGGGTTGCAATGAAAAGCTCAAGAGGAGCCAGTGCAGGAAGTCCGTTGAGCAGCAATTGCTGAACCGGAAACGCATAGATGTAGAGCCCGTAGGATACGTCTCCGACCTTGTTGAAAGTCCGTATGCGACCGGAGGGCACAAATGCAAACCACAGCGACCCGTAAGCGATAAAGACATACAGAGTGAAAGCGAAGAACGCGGTTTCATGCAGCACCACGACAGTAGCCAGAAGCAAGAGCACGCCACTCAGGTGCAGCGGGATGCGGTCCCTGAATTCATGCGCCAGGACGCCGATCCCGAAGCAAAGGCCAAAGCGGACGAAGTGCTGGACCATGTTGTAGTCTTCATGGATCGTCGGCACCAAGGACAGGAAGAGCAGCGGGAGACCCAGCAAGGCAAACACGGCCAGAGTCTTGAGGCGGCTTGAGAACGCGCCAAACATGCCGAGCACCGCCAGTACGCCATAGCAGAACACCTCATACCGCAGCGTCCATAGTGATCCGTTCACCTCATTGGGCACGGGATTGGCATCAAAGACCCCCGGCAACTCCGCGCCCGGCGTCGCAAGGCTTGCTGTCAGCGGGACATAGAGCAAGGTTTGCGGAGATGAGAAATACTCCGCAAGCGGCAGAGCTGAAACGAGCGGTAGCGCAACAAACGCAGTGATCAGCACACATATCGTCAGGGCCGGAAAAATCCGGGTGGCTCTGGCCATCCCGAACTGCACGACCGACTCTGACCGGTGCCAGCTCCTCACCACGAGAAATCCGCTGACCACAAAGAAGATATTGACCGCATGATGGCCCAGCGTGAGACCACCCATGTCTTTCATCGGCTGCCAGCCACCTTCGCCATTCACGAGGAGATAGCTGTGCGACAGCGCCACCATGGCCGCTGCCAGAAGCCGCATCAAATTAAGATTGTTGTCCCGACCCGATGACACATCGCCGAGGATTCGCGCCCTAGCCATAAAAGTACCCGCCCATCAAAACGAGACGCCATACTGTGCCGTTTCCGAACACAATCCCCCAATTGCGTCTCTTGTGGGCGTGACACTGCGCGGACCGTGCCAAGGCCAAGTCATACTTACATGGAAGGAACTGGCGCACCCGGCACGATTCGAACGTGCGACCTCTGCCTTCGGAGGGCAGCGCTCTATCCAGCTGAGCTACGGGTGCTGGTCCGGCGGACGGAGCGTTGCGGAAACACTCCTCACACGGGAGCGCGGAAACTAGCGCGAAAAGCCCGGTGGCTGCAATCGTCCGGGCAATATGATTTTCCCGACAATCCGGGGCCTTGCCGGGGCCGCCTTCATATCGCCTTGGCTTGGGTGTGGACTGGCGCGATAGTCGCAAGGGGTGCGGGACTTAGGTGCTGGATGATTCATTCAGCGCCAGAAATGGGCTCATATGTGCCGGACTGGCACATATGGCGTTTCAGACCGGCATTAGAGGCACAACACCCATGGCGACACCCGCCCAGCAGGCAGCAAATGAGGCAGCGCGCAAGGCCGCGCAGCGCTCGCCCCTGCTCAAGCTGGCGCCGTTTGAGGCCTATGCGGACCCGGTCTGCGCCCTCAAGGACCCGCGCCTTGTGGCGCTGCATGACTATTGGCGGGGCAAGCGGGTTTCAAAACCCATTCCTGCACGTAGCGACATCCACCCACGCGATTTCGTGAACCATCTGCCACGGGTCTTTCTGATCGATGTGCTGCCGGATGGCGGCTTTGCCTTCCGGTTGGCGGGCACGGCGATTGTGGATCTGTTTGGCTGTGAGCCGACGGGAAAATCCCTGCTGGATGCGCTGGGGCCGCAGGCGGCGCGTCTGGCGTCCGCGGTGTTTACGGCGGTTGTGGAATATGGACGGCCCATGCGCACGCTGGGCGCCATGGACTGGTGGACGCCGCCCAAGGAAGCGTCGTTTGAAACACCGGCGCATGATCTGACGCACATGACCTTTGAAGCCGTG
>JANQMQ010000007.1 GCA_028279995.1 Candidatus Phaeomarinibacter sp.
AGAGCGAAGCACTTGTGCAGGCCGCGTTGGACCGGCTCATGGCAGGCCGCACCGTGTTGGTAATTGCGCACCGCCTTGCCACGGTCACAAAGGCGGACAGAATCATCGTCATGGATGGCGGGCGGATTGTCGCACAGGGAACACATGCTGAATTGGTTGCCGAAGGCGGGCTCTATGGTCGTCTGGCGCGCCTGCAGTTTGATGTGGGTGCCTCCGACCCGGTAGTGACGCAAGACAAAGAAACAGCCAATGCTGTGGCCGGCCATGCGGCTGCTGGCAGCTAAGGGGACAAGGGGAGACCGAGCATGAACCGGTTTTTGAAGATCGCACTCATTCTGGTTGCGGTGGTTGCAGTGCTGGCAAGCGCTTTCTATGTGCGCACTATGAACTGGATGGGTGAGTTCACGACCATCACCCGCAAGTTTGATGGTGAGAGCTGTACCCGCATCCAGGGCGTGCCAGGACCTGAGGATGTGGCCATCGATCGCTCACGCGGCATTGCTTACATATCCGCTTATGACCGGCGTCTGGCCGCAAGTGATGATCCCGGTGCGGATGGCGTGCGCGGGGGCATCTATGTGATGGACCTGAATGCGGATGTAACAGGTCTCTTCCTGCGGCCGATCACGCCGCTGATGCCGGAAGAGTTCCGTCCCCACGGCATTTCGCTGTTTACTGCTGAAGATGGGTCGCGCACGCTCATGGCGGTCAACCACCCCAAGGGTGATGAACATACGATCGAGATATTCGATCTGTCGGCGGATGATGTGCTGACTCACAGGCGGACGGTCACTGATCCGTTGATCATGTCGCCGAATGATGTGGCGGCTGTGTCGCCTGATGCGTTCTACGTCACCAACGACCATGATCGGCCTGGTCAGGATGGCCGGACCATGGCGGCCCTGTTTGCATCGCCGATTACCACGGTTGTGTTCCATGACGGCGAGACGTCGCGCGTTGTTGCCGACAAGCTGGCCCTGGCCAATGGCGTTGCCCTGTCGGCGGACATGTCGAAAGTCTATGTGACTGAGCTTCTGGCGCGTACGCTGCACATCTTCGATCGGGACGCGGCGACCGGCGACCTGACCCTGTCTGACCAGGTGTTTCTTGGCACCGGTGTCGACAATATCGATGTGGCGGAGGACGGCGCGCTCTGGATCGGAGCGCATCCGCAGCTGGCGACCTTTGCGGAACACGCTGCTGACCCCGCAAATCTCAGTCCCAGCCAGATTGTTGTTGTCCGGCAGTTTGAAGGTGGCGGCGGGGAGGCATCGACGGCCTATCTCGACGATGGTTCGGAGATATCCGCATCGTCCGTTGGGGCTACCTACAAGGACCGGCTGGTGATCGGCGCTGTGTTTGATCCTGCGGTGCTTGTTTGCGAGATGGGCAGTGCGCTGGCGCCGCCGTCTGCCGCTGCTGCGCAGAACTGATTTCGCTGATCACATCGGCCCAAACGCGCTAAGGTGCCTCAAATTTTCGGCGGGCCGACGCGATGTCTGCTTCAGTCGACATATCGGGGGGAGGCATCATGCGCACTGTTCTTTGGGTTTTTCTGTTTGTCGTAGTGGCTGTCGTTATACGCCTGGCGTGGGTGATGGTGCCTGCGTCGGGCGCACTTGTGTCGCTCGAAGAGACACTGGTCGATCAGTGCACCCGCGTCGAAGTGGCGCCGGGCACGGAAGATGTGACTATCGATCAGGCAACGGGAGTTGTGTTTGTGTCGGCCGCGGAGCGGCGTGATCCGGACCTGCCGCGCGGCGGCATCTATGCAATGTCTCTGGACGGCGCCGTACCACCGGCGCTGG
>JANQMQ010000008.1 GCA_028279995.1 Candidatus Phaeomarinibacter sp.
GCGCGGCCCTTGAGCACGACCTGCTGGCTGCGGCGGATCGGGCCCTGGTCGCCCAGGTAGACGCTGGGCTCGACGGCCAGGGTCGCGCCGGAGGCCCGGGAGCACAGCCGCCAGCGCTTCAGTTCGGCGGAGAGCGATGCATTGCTTCCCCTCGCCGACGAGGTGCCGCGAATCGCGGGAACCAAGAACGACGCCAAGCCGGCCCACGACCGGTCTCATGATCACGCCAACTGTGGCTGCCGCACCGGCAAACACGACCCCTGCAACGCTTGCCAGCGCCGCCGGGCCGAATCCGCCGGTTAACCTTCCCTTTCCAGGTTCAATTCCAACTCAAACCTCTGCCCATGTCCGCTCGTAACATCACGATCGAATACAACGACAAGATCGTCCGCCAATTCATGATCGCCTCCATTATCTGGGGTGCGGTCGGCATGTTGGTGGGTGTGCTTATCGCCGCGCAGCTGAACTTCTTTCAGCTCAACTTCAGCACCTCGTATTTGACGTTTGGTCGTCTGCGTCCGCTCCATACCAACGCGGTCATCTTTGCCTTGGTCGGCAACATGATGTTTGCGGGCGTGTATTACTCGACGCAGCGCTTGGTCAAGGCCCGCCTGGCCAGTGATTTCCTTTCCTCGCTCCACTTCTGGGGCTGGCAGGCGATCATCCTGAGCGCGGCGATCACGCTGCCCCTGGGACTGACGCGCGGCAAGGAATACGCCGAGTTGATCTGGCCGATCAACATCGCCGTGGCGCTGATCTGGGTGGTGTTTGCGATCAACTTTTTCTGGACGCTGGCCCGACGGCAGGAGCGCAGCCTCTACGTCGCGATCTGGTTCTATATCGCGACGATCATCACCATCGCCATCCTTTACATCGTAAACCACCTCTCGGTGCCGACGGGCCTCTTCCACAGTTATGGTCTGTTTGCCGGGGTGCAGGACGGCCTGGTGCAATGGTGGTATGGGCACAACGCCGTGGCGTTCTTCCTCACGACGCCGATCCTGGGCATCATGTATTACTTTCTGCCGAAGGCAGCGAACCGCCCGGTCTACAGCTACAAGCTGTCGGTCATTCACTTCTGGTCGCTGGTCTTCGTCTACATCTGGGCCGGACCCCACCATCTGCTGAACACCGCGCTGCCCAATTGGCTCCAGATGCTGGGCATGACGTTCTCGCTGATGCTCTGGGCCCCGTCATGGGGTGGCATGCTCAACGGCTTGTTCACCCTGCGCGGTGCGTGGTCCAAACTGCGCACCGACCCGGTGATCAAATTCTTCGCCGCGGGGGTCACCTTCTACGGCATGGCGACCTTTGAAGGTCCGCTGCTGTCCATCAAGTCGGTCAACGCTCTCGGCCACTACACCGACTGGATCATCGGCCACGTGCACTCCGGCGCGCTGGGCTGGAACGGCTTCATGGCCGCCGGCATGTTTTACTTCCTGGTGCCCCGGTTGTGGAACAAACCCCTCTACAGCCAGTCGCTCGCCAACCTGCACTTCTGGCTCGGGATCTTCGGCATCCTGCTCTACGTCGCGGCCATGTGGACCTCGGGCATCACCCAGGGCCTCATGCTCAACTCCACCACCGAGGGCGGCACGCTGCTGACGTATCCGAATTTCCTGGACACGCTCAACACCATCCGCCCGCTCATGCTCCTGCGCGTGGTGGGCGGCGGCCTCTACCTGGTCGGCTGGCTCATCATGATCTACAACATCGTGAAGTCGGTGAAGGG
>JANQMQ010000024.1 GCA_028279995.1 Candidatus Phaeomarinibacter sp.
ATCCGGACTTGCGCCACCAGCATGCCGAAGCGCTGGTGGATATCGGGTTTGACGGATATGCCCTTGGCGGCCTCTCGGTGGGCGAGGAGCAGGACGCGATGCTGGAGACCGTGGAAGCGGTAGCTCCGGCCCTGCCGACCCGTCAGCCGCGCTATCTCATGGGGGTTGGCACGCCTGAAGATCTGGTCGAGGCCGTGCGGCGGGGTATTGATATGTTTGATTGCGTCATGCCCACTCGGTCGGGGCGGCATGGACAGGCCTTTACCCGGCATGGACGAGTGTCCCTCAAGAATGCCCGCCACAGTGCTGATCCCCGGCCACTAGATTCGGAAAGTCCCTGTGAGGCCTCGAACCTCTATTCGCGAGCCTATCTCCACCATCTCTACAAGAGCGGTGAATATCTCGCAGCCATGCTGATCACCTGGAACAATGTGGCCTACTACCAGTGGCTGATGGCGCAAATGCGAGCAGCCATCGCGGAAAGCCGCTTTGAGGCCTTTGTCGCGGACTTTTATGCCCAGCGGGAAGCGGGCGATATAGAGCCCATTTGAGCAGGGCAGACCCGACAAAATGGCGCGGAATTGCCGGTTGACCGCAGCGCCCGGCACCCCTAGTTTCCCGCCACACATGCACCCCGGGCTTCACGACCCGTGAGAGCACTAAGTGGGCCCGTAGCTCAGCTGGTAGAGCGGCTGACTTTTAATCAGTAGGTCACAGGTTCGAACCCTGTCGGGCTCACCACTTTCTTTTTCCCCTGGTCTTGGCTTTTGCTGTCCCGACGGGCACAGCAGCGCCGGGTGCCGGGGTTTCTTTACGCAATCCCAAACTTGCTCCTGACGACCCGGCGGCGGTGTGCTTAAGTCCAGTTATGTGAGACTAGATTTGCCGTGGGAGCATGTCGTTTGCGTAATCTTGTGACGTGGGTGGTTGTTGTTGGGCTGCTGGGCATTGTTGGATACTTCATTCCGACCTTTGCCCCGGACATCCTGAAGACGACGGGATTTGACAACTCGGTCCCAAGGCAGGACCAGGCCATGACGGATTGCCGCTCAGGCAATACGGCACGGGAACTGGACGGGTGCTCATGGCTGATTGAAAACGGTGATGGTCTTAGCGATGAGATGCTGTCACTTGCCTATCACAATCGGGGCCTGGCGCATGCAAACCGGGACGACCACGAGCAGGCATTTGCCGACTATGACACCGCCATTCGTCTGGATCCGGATGATTACATTACCTACTACATGCGCGGCTACCTTCGTCAGCACCGAGAAGAGTATGATGCAGCCATCGCAGACTACACGCTGGCCATCGGACTGAACGAAGAGGATGCGGACCTGTTCCGTGACAGGGCATTGGCCAGATATTACCTGGGCCAGTACGAGGAAAGCCTGCCTGATCTCCACATGGCCTTGAAGCTGGAACCGGACGACGCTGCGACCCTCAACTCGCTTGCCTGGACACTGCTCACGCTCGGTCGGGTGGAAGAAGCCATGCCACTCTCCGCCAAGTCGCTGGAAGAGGACGGGGAAAAGTACAGCGGGTCGCTGGATACCTACGCGCACATTCTGGCCGAACTCGGCCGCCATCAAGAAGCGTTTGAGTACTTCGTCAAGGCGGCAAGGGTCGGGGATTCCTACTATGTGCGTTCCATTCAGGAAGCGCTTGCAGCCAAGGGCTATCTATCAACTGCACCGGACGGCGTACTGACCGGGCGGACCCGTGAAGCCCTGAAGGCATGTATCGAGCAAAACTGCCGACTGCAGCTGAACGACCTTGTCACGGTCAACTGACCTGGTCACCTAGCCAAATACAAAGGGCCTGCGCTCTCTTCAGAGACAGGCCCTTCAACTGATCCGGCAGTGCCTAGTGGCTGACGCCAGGCTCCATGCCCTTGGCCTGCTCAATCCAATTGGCGACTGTATCTTCGCCCGGCACCTGGCGCGTCAGGCTTTTTTCATCGTTGGTTTTCTTCATGGTCTCGGCTAGGTTAGCCGCGTTGCGGTGCTGGAGTTCTTTGACTGTGTCAACGCCCGACGCTTCCAGAAGCTCGGCATACTCTCCGCCGATGCCGGAAATGCGCATCAGGTCGGCGTGGTTTACCCATTTCAGGATCAGCTTTTCGGACAGGCCGCTATCGCGGGCAATATCGCCACGACCATTCTTGGCAGCGCCAATTGACAGCAGGTCCTCTGTGGTCTTGATCCCTGCTTTTGCCAGCGCTTCTGCATATGCCGGGCCTACGCCTTCAATGTCTTCAATCGGATAGCTCACGTGTCTTCATCCTCCCCTAGGGTTCAAAAGCCCTGTTCATGACAGGGGCTTAATGAGAGTTTGCAGGGACATTGCGGCGATTCCAAGCCCCGGAAATCAGGGAAATGTGACACGATGTCAGCCTCGGTTTTGCCCTTGTTTACGGTCATACTGTATGGGTACGGACTCAATATGCGGCTGCTGAGGCAATGAGTGTGCAACGGACGATGAAATCGGTTCTGGCCGGGTTGGCGATTGCCGCCCTGAGCACGGTTCCTGCAAGTGCGCATCCACATGTCTGGATCGACATGAGGGTATCGTCGATCTTTGACGATGTGGGGAACCTTACCGGTTTTCAGCATGTCTGGTCGTTCGATGAATTCTACACAGTGTTTCAACTCGACGGCTTCGATGTGACGGATGGCGAGGTGCCCGGCGACGACCAGTTGGCGACCTACGCACTGGCCATGACCGACAGCATCAAGGAATTCGGCTATCTCATGCGCATTGAAGGCATTGATGGTCGGCTGCAGGTCGACGCGCGTGCCCAAAGCGCACGGCTTCGCCCGGACAAACGGCTGGAGCTTACCTTTACGGTCGATCTTGATGCACCGGTGGATGTCACCAAATGGCCTGTCCGATACTCGGTTTTTGATCCGGACTACTTCATCGAAATCCTGCACGAAAAGGATACGGGCATCCTGATGACTGGAAGGCCTCCAGCCACTTGCACCACGCAGATGGAGCGCCCAACGCCGACATTCGAGATGATCAGTCTTGCTGCGTCCCTCGACAGCATGGACCAGGGGCCTGATACGCTGGGTGCCGCATTTGCCGAGAACGTGACCATTGATTGCAGGCCGGAAGAGGCGCGCAGTGCCGAATAATCCCTTCCGGACGGTCCTCCGGTTGCTGACCATCTGTTTCCTGCTCGGTAGCCTGATTGTACCGGCCGTGTCCACTCCAGCGCTGGCTCAGCTTGGGGTAGACAGGGCGCAGACAGATCAATCGGCAGCGACGGAAACCGAAGTGCAGACTGACGAAAAGGCGTCTTTTCTCACGCGGGTGATTCTCTACATCCAGACGGAACAACAACGGCTGCACCGCAGTCTCGCCGGAGCAATAAGAACGCTC
>JANQMQ010000039.1 GCA_028279995.1 Candidatus Phaeomarinibacter sp.
TTTGCGGGCCTCGACTACACCGCTGATCTCATCTCATCAGAACAGCAGATCGAAACTGCCTATGCGTCAGGCGTCCCGATGGGCGGTACACTTGCAGCTCAGGCAGACAGTGCACCGCGTTTCTTTGTCCAGGCTCTCAAAGACCCGATTGATGCGCCACTGGATAAAATCCAGATCATCAAGGGGTGGGTCAAGGACGGGGAGACCCATGAGAAAGTCGTGGATGTCGTGTGCGGTGATGGTCGTCAGCCCGATGCTGAAACCCACAGATGCCCGCCGACGTTCGCAACCGTCGACCTATCTACTTGTTCATATGACTCTGACATTGGCGCAGCCGAGCTTTCGACTCTTTGGATAGACGAGGAGTACACTTCAGAACAGCAGGCCTTCTACTACGCGCGGGTGATTCAAAACCCGACATGCCGATGGTCAACATATGACAGCCTGAGACTTGGTATCGAGCCGCCAGAAGATGTGCCTGCAACAACGACAGAACTTGCCTGGTCATCGCCGATCTGGGTGAATTGATTGTCGACTGGTGAGCATGGGGTCGGCGCCCCTGGCTGACACAGGAGGTTTTCGTGCCGGGTGCGATCATGAGTGACGATGGGTCGTTTGTTCCCTTCCAGCTGCGCGACGGGACAACGGTTTGCATTCGCACCGTGCGCCCGGAGGACAGCAGGTTGATTGCGGAAGGTTTCGAGCACTTGTCACCACGTTCGCGCTATTTCCGCTTTCTCTCCGGCATGCAGAAAATCCCGGATGTTCTGATGCAGCGTCTGACGCACATCGATCATCATGATCATGAAGCAATCGGCGTGCTGGATACGAGTGGCGATCATGATGTGCCCGCGGCAGTGGCGCGATACATTCGGGATGAGGGCGATCCGGACAAGGCCGAGATAGCGATTACGGTGGCGGACGACTATCAGCGGCGCGGCTTGGGAATGCTGTTGATTGCCGTCCTTGTGGCGCTTGCTCAGGGCGAAGGGATCAGGACATTTGCAGCAACGGTGCAGCGCGAGAACCGCAAGATGCTGTCTTTGCTCAAACGGTTCGGGAGCGTTCGCCTGCCGGTCCAAGGAGGTGACGTGATTCATCTCGAATTTCCTTTGCACCAGCATGCCGAGGACTACCCTGACGAGAAGGTACAACAGTCCGTGCTGCAGGCGCAGGAGATAGGACGAAGTCTGCATCCATCGGCGTAAAAAGAAAGAAGGCTGAAGCATCATGAGTGTCATCACGAAGGCCCACGTCAGAGGAGCCACATCGCAGCCGCTCCTGAACCTTACTATTCCTGATGCACTGTCAGAGGCAGCTGCAAAGTGGCCCGATCAGGATGCCGTCGTATCGGTCCATCAGGGTCTGCGCTGGACATACGCGCAGCTGAAAGACAAGGCGCAGGCACTTGCTGTTGGTCTTCACAAGTTGGGCATTGGCAAGGGGGACCGCGTTGGCATATGGGCCCCCAACCTGGCGGAGTGGACGCTGACGCAGTTTGCCACAGCCCAGCTCGGTGCCATCCTGGTCAACGTCAATCCGGCATACAGGGTTTTCGAGCTTGAGTTTGCCCTCAATAAGGTTGGGCTCAAGACACTGGTATGCCCACGGGCCTACAAGACCAGTGAATACGCTGCAATGGTCGAAGACCTTGCGCCTGAAATACGCGGTCTGGCCAATGGCGCAGAGCTTGAGGCGGCCGCGCTGCCACATCTCAAGCACGTGGTGCTGATTGATGATGATCCAAGGCCAGGGTGGCTTGCTTTTGATGATCTCTGCCAGACGCCCGAAGCGACTGACCTTCAGAGAGTGCGGGAAATCACGTCCGGACTTGCAGCGGATGATCCGATCAACATCCAGTTCACAAGTGGTACGACCGGTTTGCCCAAAGGCGCCACCCTGTCGCACCGGAATATTCTCAACAACGGCTATGCCGTCGGCAGGAACATCGGGCTGCGAGAGGGAGACAGGCTGTGCATCCCTGTGCCGCTCTATCACTGCTTCGGCATGGTGATGGGCAACCTTGGATGCCTCACCCATGGTGCAGCCATGGTGTATCCGGCGCCGACATTCGATCCCGAAGCGACCTTGAGGGCCATTGAAACTGAACGATGCACGGGTCTCTATGGAGTCCCGACGATGTTCATCGCCGAGTTGGGGTTGCCGAACTTTTCATCCTTCAACCTTTCATCCCTTCGCACCGGCTGTATGGCCGGGTCACCCTGTCCGGTGGAGGTGATGAAACAGGTCGTCGAAGACATGCATATGAAAGACGTCACCATCGCCTACGGCATGACGGAAACATCTCCAGTCAGTTTTCAAAGTACAGGCGATGATCCGATTGAGCTGCGCGTAGCAACCATCGGACGGGTGCTGCCGCATATCGAATGCAAAATTGTTGATGAGAACGACAAAACCGTTCCGCCCGGCGTGCCCGGTGAACTTTGCACCAAGGGCTACTCGGTGATGATCGGGTACTGGGGAGACGAGGAAAAAACGGCTGAAGTTCTCGACCGGGATGGCTGGATGCATACAGGCGACCTGGCAACCATAGATGAGGTGGGCTATGGCAACATCGTCGGCCGCATCAAGGATATGATCATTCGGGGCGGTGAGAACATCTACCCGCGTGAAATCGAGGAGTTTCTTTTCACCCACCCTGATGTCGAGGATGTGGCGGTGTTGGGGGTGCCGGATACCACGTACGGCGAAGAAGTATGTGCCTGGATTCGTCTCAAGTCCGGTTCTGCCCTCACACCTGAGGAGCTGAAAGACTTCTGCGATGGCAAGATCGCGCGTTACAAGATCCCTCACTACCTTGAGTTTGTGGACGAGCTGCCGATGACGGTAACCGGCAAGATCCGAAAGGTAGAGATTCGCGAAGCCATGGTTGAGAGGCTTGGGCTTACTGCGGCAAAGACGGCGTGACAGTCAGTATTACCCCATCCCGCCGTCACAGCGGACAATTGCGCCAGTCGTGAAGCTGGACGCCGGGCTCGCGAGATAGAGCGCGGTCGTCACGATCTCTTCCGGTTTGCCGGGACGCTGCACCGAGTTGTCAGATTTTTCGCGCGCCTCTTCTGACCATGCTTTGGAAATGTCAGTCAGGAAGGGGCCCGCCGAAATCGTATTGATCCGAACGCTGGGTCCGTATTCACGCGCCAGAGAAACCGTCATGGCATTCAGGGCAGCCTTGGCTCCGGAATATGGAACTGCCCAAGGCAGGGGCACCAGCGCACCGCTTGATGAAACATTGATGATGACCCCGCCGCCCGCATCTGCCATGCGCTGCGCTACCTTGGCCGCAAGGCGGAACGGGCCTTTGAAATTCAGATCGACGACCATGTCGAAGAGTTTTTCGGTGACATCGTGTGAGGGGACAGCAGGCGATTTGCCTGCATTGTTCACAAGAATGTCGATCCGTCCCCATTCTTCATAGACCCTGTCAGCGAAGGCATCCATGTCATCCCATTTGGAGGCGTCCAAAGCGACTGGTAGCGCGCGGCGGCCAAGCGCCCGGACTTCTTCAGCGACCTGTTCACAGGCATCAAGCTTGCGACTGGCAATGACAATGTCGGCGCCGCGTTTGGCAAAGGCATGCGCCATCTGACGGCCAAGGCCTCGCGAGCCGCCAGTGATGACTGCAATTTGGCCGGTCAGGTCGAAGAGTTCGTCCATTGGTTCCATCCCTCATGTCGTCAATTTCTTGTTGCCGAAACCTAGTGTCCGTCGCGCAAGTCGGTCAACGCAGCATCCCGACATCAAGTGGGGGCTTTTCACCCGTGGCGGCATGGGGTTAGTGTGAATCATTAAATTGGTCCGTTAGAGACCGGATTGGGGGGCACAATGGCCATATTGAATTTTCGCTTACTTGCGTTCGTAGGGTCTGCACTCGTGCTGGCAGCCTGTGGTGAGACAGATCGAGAGGATGCGGCAGCCGATGGCACTGCTGCCCCTGAGCCGGTGGCGCTTGAAACATCTGCTTCAGATCAGAATGCAGCGGCTAGCGGACCGGCGACAGTAGAGGCGGAGACCGCAGTCAGCAGTTTTCCAATGGAGGTCTACTGGGGTGATACCCACCTCCACACGGCGGACTCTGCGGACGCATTCGCCTTTGGTGCGCGCCTTGGCCCAGAAGCCGCTCTCAAGTTTGCACGCGGTGACAAGGTGACGTCGACAACCGGCATCGAAGCCCAGCTTTCCAGGCCACTAGATTTCCTCGTCATTGCTGACCATGCGGAAGGGCTTGGTGTCACCCGGGAAATTTACAGCGGCAACCCTGCTCTTGTATCTGACCCGAGGCTCGCGCGGTGGAGCAAGATGATGCAGGCTGGCGGCGCACAGTCAGCTCAGGCCACTATCGAACTCATTGATGGCCACACCAAGGGAACCAATCCGGAAATCCTGGGTGACCCGAAGGTCATGGGACCGATCCTGAAGGACCTCTGGCAAAGCCGTGGTGATGTGATCGAGCAGTACAACGAACCAGGAAAGTTCACGGCCTTTGTGGGCTATGAGTACACATCTGTCCCCAAGGGCGACAACATGCACCGCGTGGTTGTGTATCGCGACGGACCTGAGATCACCAACAACGTATTTCCTTTCTCCTCGGCCATGAGTGAAGACCCTGAGGACTTGTGGGCTGCTCTCGAACAATACGAAGCCAACACTGGCGGACAGGTTCTGGCCATCCCACACAACTCCAACCTGTCCAACGGTCGGATGTTTGCTCTCGTGGACTTTGAAGGGGCCGCCATCGATGCGGAGTACGCAACGAAGCGGGCCCGCTGGGAGCCGATCGTTGAAGCCACCCAGATAAAGGGCGATTCTGAGTCACATCCATTCCTCTCCCCCAACGACGAATTCGCGTCTTATGGCGATGCTGGTTGGGAAGAGGGAAATCTCAACGTCATGGGCAACAAGACGCCTGACATGCTGGCGGGCGATTATGTGCGCGAAGCTCTCAAGCGTGGCTTGGCGATCGAGCAGGAGACCGGCGTCAATCCCTTCAAGGTCGGAATGATTGGATCAACGGACTCCCATACTTCGCTTGCTACTGGTGATTCAGACAATTTCTTCGGCAAGCATACGGGCGTAGAACCCGGCAAGGCCCGTGCTGACCGCAAGGGTGATGGCACCGATGGTATCCGCCGTTTGGGTTGGCAATACCTGGCTTCTGGGTATGCAGCAGTCTGGGCGACCGACAACACCCGCGAGGCTCTGTTTGACGCAATGATGCGAAAGGAGGTCTACGCAACAACAGGCCCGCGCATCAAACTGCGGTTCTTCGCCGGCTGTGACTTTAAGGCCGCGGACGCAGCGGCCGATAACTTCGCCGCGCGAGGTTACGCCAAGGGTGTCCCGATGGGCGGTGATGTGACGGCATGTGACGATGGCGTTGCGCCATCCTTCCTGGTCCATGCACAGATGGATCCGAACGGGGCGAACCTTGATCGCGTTCAGATCATCAAAGGGTGGCTTGATGCAGATGGTGCAACACAGGAAAAGGTCTATGACGTGGTGTGGTCCGACGGTCGCCAGATCGGCGCTGATGGGAAACTCCCGGCAGTCGGCAATACTGTCGATCTGACTGTGCCTAACTGGACAAACACCATTGGTGCGCCTGAACTCCAGACTGTGTGGACGGACCCGGATTTCGATCCGGCGCAGCGGGCGTTTTACTATGTGAGAACGATCGAGATTCCGACACCACGCTGGACAGCCTATGATGCCGTCAGGTACGGAACTGATCTGCCGGATGGCGCGGAACTCATCAATCAGGAACGCGCCTACACAT
>JANQMQ010000313.1 GCA_028279995.1 Candidatus Phaeomarinibacter sp.
GGGACTCTCAACCTCCACGCCATGAGTCTCGTCTACACGACGTTGCTTGCACTTATTCCAGCACTCGCCATCATTTTCTCAGTACTCAAGGGGTTTGGTGTTGATCGTGAGCTTGAGGTCTTTCTGACCGACTTTCTGGCACCCTTAGGTGACCAGGGTATCGAGATACGCAACACGATCCTCGAGTTTGTCGCCCAGGTGAATATCGGACTACTCGGGTCCGTTGGTATTGCAGTTCTGATTTACACAGGTGTGTCGCTACTACAGAAGGTAGAAGCAGCGCTGAATGAAATCTGGCAGGTGCGGCGGCTAAGGCCATTGGCCCGCCGTTTTTCCGACTTTGTCAGCGTTCTGCTTGTTGGGCCCATTCTCCTCGTCGTGGCCATGGGTCTGATGGCCAGTGTTGCGGGCAGTGCGGCGATTGGTGAACTCGGTGGTGGCCCGCTGCAGATGCTGTTGGCGGAGGTGTCACGGATCGTTCCCTACGTTCTGGTCGTGTTTGTCTTCATGATCATCTACCTCACCCTGCCAAACACTAGAGTGCACCTGTCTGCCGCCTTCGTAGGTGCAGCAGTTGCCGGACTTGCATGGAACCTGGCCGGATGGGCCTTTGCTTCTTTCGTGGTTACCTCAGCACGCTATGCGGTGATCTATTCGGCCTTTGCCTCACTCATCGTGTTCATGTTCTGGATGTATGTGGGGTGGCTCATTCTGCTGGCCGGCGCGGGCATCGCCTTTTACCAGCAAAACCCGGCATACCTGACGCGCAGTGCGATCTACCGGCTGTCGATTGATGCGCGAGAGCGCCTGGCGCTGGACATCGGGTACCTCGTGGCATCGGCATTTGAGCACAGCCAAAAACCATGGACCGCGCAACGACTCGCCCGCGTCATGCAGTTGCCACTTCCGCCTGTCGAGCGGGTGGTCGGTTTCCTGATGAGCGACGGCTTGCTGATAGAAACCGGCGGTGAAACACCGGGGCTTGTGCCAGGCCGCCCTATTGACCGCATCACGGTAGATGAATGGATAAACGTTGTGCGCAAGGGTGCCGAAGGTCATGCAACGTTAAAACTCCGGTCCAGCAATGACGACATCCTGGATGGCAACCGGCTGGGGCCACTTGTTCAGAAGATTGCCGACGCCAGGAAGCATGCATTGGGTGACATCACCCTTCGTGACCTGATTTCAGACGAAAAACTCACCAATACCGCCCCTGGCGAGAAAGTCGCTTCCATCGGCTGACACCAAAAGAAAACAGGGAAGGTGTTTCCACCTCCCCTGTTCAACTTGCCACATGCTGGTACTCAGGCGCTGACGCGCGCGTGGGTGCCCTAAATAGTGCGCCAGCTCCCATCCGGCATACGGCAGGCCGTTGCGACATCACGATACGGGCCTTGCGGGCCGTAGAACGTGCTCTCAATCTGTTTGCATTCACGACCGCCATTGTAGTGGGCGGGACCGGACTGGAAGTGCCCATGGTGGCCTGAACGCGGGTTACGCCAGCGCACCGGCCCCTGGCTGTAGAATGAGTCAGAGTAGGCACGTTCTGCATAGAGCGCGTCCGCGCGATCAAGGCTCTGGCCGGCTGACCCACCGACAGCAGCACCCAGCAGCGTTCCAACACCTGTCGCGATCAACTGACCGTCACCGGAGCCGAATTGCGATCCAAGCAGACCACCGGCCACGCCGCCAACCACGGCACCACCAACTGTCTTGGGGCCATATCCATAGCCTCCACCGGTCTGGCAGGCGCCAAGAGCCAGAGCGGCTGCAAAAACTGCTGCAATCTTGAGACTTCTCATCGTTCTCGCCTTCCCATTGCTAGAGTGCCTTCCGACGGGCATCTGGAATGTTTGCCGGATGACGCGAAGATTGTCGGCTTCCCGTTCAGGATGGACCTTTCAGGGTGAGCCGACGGGGCATGAGGGGCATAGAGGAGGAACCCGCGCCATCCGATGAACAAACATTAGGGATGATGAATTGAGGCTGGGGTGAACCGCATATTCATAAAGGGTTCATTTAGCCATTTCATGCCGCACGAGGCAGAGAAAGCCTGGCTTTTACGCCCCCTAAAGGTGATGCATCGAGCTCAAATGAACCCTCATAGAGGCCTGCAATATCCTCAACGATGGACAGGCCAAGGCCGGATCCAGGTACCGACTCATCGAGCCGGGCACCTCGCTTGAGGACGCGTGCTCGTTCTTCTTCCGAGAGACCGGGGCCATCGTCCTCAACGGTGATGACAACCTGCCCATCGAGGTCTTCAGCCCTTAAGGCTATCTGCCCGTCGGCCCACTTGAACGCATTGTCCAGCAGATTTCCCAGAAGCTCTTCCAGGTCCTGGCGCTCACCGCGAAAATCCAGGTTTTCCGGACAGTCTATTGCGACGGCGTATTCACGATCGCGATAGATTCGCTTGAGCGTGCGCACAAGGTCCTCGCCCACCGACAATACGGATGCCCGGGCCCCAAGAACATTTCCCGATGCTGCCGCGCGGGCCCGGACGAGATAATGGTCAACCTGCCGACGCATCAATTCTGTCTGCCGACGGACAGTATCGGATAGCGCTCTGGGCTCCACTGGATTAGCTGAACTGGGCGCGCCCGCTTCATTTGTCAGGACGCTCAGGGGTGTCTTGAGCGCGTGAGCCAGATTACCCACATGGGTACGCGCGCGATCAACGATCTGGGCATTGTGATCAAGCAGCTTGTTTACCTCTGTGGCCAGAGGGGCAATTTCTGACGGAAGTTCCTCAGTCAGGCGTTCCGAACGGCCAGAACGGATATCAGCGAGACCTTCTTCGACGGATCGAAGCGGACGCAGGCCAAACCGGACCTGGATCAAAAGCGCGCCGATCAACCCAATGAGCAGTACACCGACTGCAATTGCGATCGGGCCATTGAAGGCCTCCGTTTCACGTTCAATGTCGTCGATGGCGCCGGCAACAATGAAGGTGAACTCACGATCAGCACCGGGCAGCGTTACATCGCGTGCCACAAGACGAAGAACCTGCTCTTCGGGCCCGATTGCCTGGTCCCGCCGAGGGCCCGGCTGGTCGCTTCGCTCCGGCATCGGCAGTTCCTGATCCCAGATGCTTCGTGACCGCAGCAGGACCTGACCAGTTGATGCTTCTGTAACCTGCCAATACAGCCCTGAAAAAGGGCGTTCGAAACGGGCTTGAGTAAAGCGGCGGCGTAGCACCAACCGGCCTTCCGAACCGATTTCGGCATCGGCGATCAGCCCGCCGAGGAGAACATCCATACGGGCGTCGAAGCTGCTTTCCACGCTTTCGCGGAATGCTGATGCCAGCAGAAGCCCGCCACCGACCAGAATAACCAGGCTCCAGATGGCG
>JANQMQ010000054.1 GCA_028279995.1 Candidatus Phaeomarinibacter sp.
CGGTCTGGGTCCACCGCAAATGCATGCACGGAGGTCAGGACACCCGAGCGAACGAGGAACGTACCCAGCAAGGATAGCGAGAAGGCCAGAATTGCCAGCAACACCGTCCAGGACTTCAGCGCACCGCGCCGTTCCACGACAATGGCAGAGTGAAGCAGGGCAGTTGCAGCAAGCCACGGCATCAATGAAGCATTTTCAACCGGGTCCCAGAACCAGTAACCGCCCCAGCCAAGTTCATAATAGGCCCACCAACTGCCAAGTGCGATACCGACTGTCAGTGAAGCCCACGCTGCCAGAGCCCAGGGCCGCACCCACCTTGCCCAAGCGGCGTCGACACGCCCCTCAATGAGTGCCGCGGCTGCAAATGAAAACGCCACAGAGAGGCCGACGTATCCGCCATAGAGAAACGGTGGATGGAAGGCCAGACCCGGGTCCTGCAGCAGTGGATTGAGATCTGTGCCGTTGATAGGCGTCGGCGTCAGCCTGATGAAGGGGTTGGAAGCGAGAACAACAAACAGGGTGAAGACCGCCCCGATAAGACCCTGAACTCCAAGCACTCGTGCTTTCAGGGTATCCGGCAGGTTTGCCCCGAAGTTCGCCACAGCGGCGCCGAAAACTGCCAGGATCAGGATCCACAGCAACATGGACCCTTCGTGGTTCCCCCACACGCCGGTAACCTTGTAGAGCATTGGCTTGGCGGAGTGGCTGTTCTCGTAGACATTGATGACCGAGAAATCGGATATGACAAAAGCGTAGGTCAGGGCTGCAAATGACACCGTGAGCAGAATGACCTGCAGGCTGGCGGCCCGCGACGTCATCGCCATCAGGCGCGCGTCGCCAAGGGCCGGCCCATAGAGTCCCAGGCCTGTTTGAACAGCTGCAACTGCCAGCGCCAGAACGAGCGCGAAATGACCTATTTCAGGGATCATTCAGTTGCTTCCTTCCACTGACCGGATGCCTTGAGAGCCTCGGCAACTTCAGGCGGCATGTAATTCTCGTCATGCTTTGCCAGAACGCGGGCTGCCTCAAAACGGCCGGTAGTCTCAAACTCCCCTTCCGCCACAATGCCCTGCCCTTCACGGAACAGGTCAGGCAGGATACCGCCATAGGCAATCTGAATGCTGTTTTGGGTGTCGGTCACTGAAAATATTGTCTGCGTACCCTCCTTGCCGACACTACCCTCAACCACAAGCCCGCCTATCCGGGCATACTCTCCGACGGGGATGCCTTTTTCGGCCACGTCCGTCGGGCTGTAGAAAAAGACGACTGTGTCCTCCAGCGCGCTGAGCGCCAGTATGACGGCTGCACCCAGCACAATCAGGGATGCGCCAATAAAAGCGGCACGATAGGACTTGCGGGTTCGGGATTTTCTGGGGCGGGTCATTATGCCATCAATATACCGCTCCGGGCCCAATCCGCCCAACGGTCAAAAGATCGCATAGTCATAATGGGGATTTGGGCAGCGGACGTCAGGCCAAATCAAGAGCCGAGAAGGTCGCCGGGCCTGCGATGCCATCGGCGACAAGGCCCGTTTCCTCCTGAAACTGGGTCACACACCGCCGGGTTCCTTCATCATAGATGCCATCGATATTGATCGCCCAACCACGCTCGGCAAGGGCGCCCTGCAATGCGGTGACGTCGTCTCCAGACATCGGAGGTGTGGTCAGCTTGAGGGTTCTTTGCCGCGCATCTTCCGCAGTGATGCGGATCGGCGATACGCCCAGAATATCGGCATTGATCAGGCGACCCCTGACCGTGAACGGCAGCGCAAGCGACCAGTTGTTTGCGTCCATCAGGGCAGCAAACGCATCCATGCGATAAACCGTTCGCCGCAACAGCTGGTTTGAGTGGGCGGACAGCCAGGCCCGCCGTTCACCGACATAGCGCTGCACCCAGCCACGCTGACCAATGCTTTGAGGCCGGCCATGGCGCTCAATCGCCCTATCCCGCATTCTTACCCATGAGCCATGAACCTTGCTGTCGTAGACCACTGCGAGAGCAAGTGGGTCGGCGAGCCCGAGACTCAGAGCGGCAGTTTCCGCAGGACCCCAATACAGACGGTCGAAAAACGCGTCCTGAACCTCCTGCATGACCGGATCAGCGCCCGCCTGCGCCAGCAGTGACCGGAACTCGAAGTCATGATCAAGCGTGAGGTCGATAGCCTCGAGGCGTCCGAGAAAAGGGCTCAACTGGTCGGCAAGAAAGGCGTCTTGCGCGTCGCAATAGGCTTTGACGAGGAGGTGCAGGTTGCCTGATCCGAGTGTTGTTTGCGCTCGTCCATAGGTCAGGTGACCGCTGTCGCCGGGCAGCAGAGTGACCATCGCATAGTCACCTTCAGGACTGCCGGTCTCGTAGATATTGATGATGGCCTGCGCGGCACGTTTTTGAAGCAAAGTGAGAGGCATGGATGATCCCAATGACCTTTGGCGGGAAGCTTTTATCGGATGCGACTCAAGTTACCACGCAATACCAGGTGCGGGGATACAGCGCCTGCGAAGCCATTGCGCGGCGGGCTGACGGGCCGCTGATGCGAGCCTCCGCCTGGTCTTACTGCGACTCGCCGGTCTGATCCTGGGTCAGGTTGAGGCCAAGCTCCCGTGCAACTGAAATTAGCCGCGCAGCAGCCTCAGCATCCGGCGCCACGTCCTTCAGCGCCCTTTGAAGAACGCTCAACGCCGCTTCGGCGTCGCCCAGCACCATCCGCGCCCGCATCAGCCGACGCCACTCTTCTTCCGTCCCGCCATTCTCTGCCAGCCGTTGATCCAGACCATCGACCATGCCGCGAATTGCGGCGGCCCGTTCAGCATCCGAGAGTGCTGCAATGGCCCCTTCTGCTGTCTGATCCAGAGGGCCTGCCTCCAGGGCCTCAAGACTGCGTGCCACCATTCTGGCCCATGGCAGGTTCGGATCGGCGTTCTCCTGAAGTGCCTGCCAGATCTCCCGGGCTGCCTGGGTGTTCCCTTCCTGCATCGCGGCAAGGCCGAGGAAGTATTGCGACTGGGCATTCGTTTCATCCAGATCGACAGCGCGCTCGAAGATCTGCACTGCCCGGTCGCCAACCAGTCCTTCATCAGCGAACACCAGAGCTTCGCCCAGGTCAGCCAGGCGTTCCGCTGTTGGTCCGTCAAGGTCAACCAGTCGGCCAAATGCCATGGCCGCATCTTCAAACCGACCCATGCGTGCGTAAATCGGCGCAACCACGCGCCACCCTTCGGCGTCGGACGGATTTTCCCTGAGGTGTTGCTCGACGCGGGCAACCAGTTCCTCAAGACTTTGTTCTTCCGGAGCTTTGGCAATGCGGTCAGCGAATGGTTGCGATTCAAGCCCGGGAGCCCCGGAATAAAGGTAAAGGGGGACTGTAATCAGCGGGACGGCGACAACCAGGATAACCGCAAATTGTGTACCTGCGCTGGTACGTGTGTCGCCTTCTGCAGTCCGCGCTGCGTCCGCTGCGAGAAGACGCCGCGAAATCTCAGTTCGCGCCGCATGCGCCTCGGCCTCACCAATCATTCCACGCTCGAGGTCGCGCTCGATTTCTTCAAGCTGGTCACGGTAGACAGCGACATCGCTGTCGGCACGCCCTCGCAGTGCCCGGACCCCGCGAAGAGGGGCCAGCACCAGCGCAGCGCAGGCCGCCATCAAAAGGGCGGAGATAATCCAAAAAGTGATGGTTCCGGTCATGGTCGCCAACTAGAGGAGAAGTGATCTAGACTGATGTACCATCCATGCAGGGCATCCGCCACGGGCGGTATCGTCGCGCCCACACAATACCCGCACACAGATTGGGGTGCACACCGACAATCCGGCGTGCCCCGTCTCATCCAGAAGTGAACTCCACCATGTCCCGCCTTCGTCTCGCCGGTCTTATCCTTGTTGTTCTTGTTGCAGTTGGGCTGGGCATCCTCTTTGCCTTGGGACTACGCATCAATCTGGGGACTTCTGAGCCTGACTATGCAGCACTAACCGCTCCGGTCGCCAAGTATGATGTGGAGATCATTCGCGACGGGTTTGGCGTGCCCCACCTCTATGGTCGCCGCGATGCTGATGTCGCATTCGGCCTGGCCTATGCCCAATCGGAAGACGACTGGGCGACCCTCCAAGAGATCGTTGTCGCAGCCCGGGGGAATCTGGCTCAGCATAAGGGGGCTGATGCTGCGGTAACCGACTATCTCGTGCATCTCCTTCGGATTTGGCCGACGACGCAGCAGGGATATGCAGACCTGCCGCAGAACATTCGCGACATTGCCGAGGCATATGCGCATGGCGTCAATCTATGGGCATCAGAGAACCCGGAGCAGGTCTGGGATGGCGTCCTGCCGGTCACGGGTGAGGATGTAATTGCCGGATTTGTCTTCAAGACGCCTTTCTTCTACGGACTGGACGGTGTCTTCAAGGAACTGTTTGAAGAAACACGCGCGAAGGAAATCTCTCTTGGCCCGGAGAGTGCTTTCTTGTGGACGGACAAACCGAAATACCCAATCGGCTCAAATGCCTTCGCCGTCGCGCCGTCACGGTCAACAGACGGGCATACGCGTCTGCTCATCAACTCGCACCAGCCATATGCAGGACCTGTTGCCTGGTACGAGGCTCGCCTGAAGTCCGACGAAGGGTTGGACATCACCGGCGGCGTATTCCCCGGCTCGCCGGTAATACTGCATGGGCACAACCGGTATCTGGGCTGGGCCAATACGGTGAACAAGCCAGACCTGGCAGACGTCTACGTGCTTGAAACAAATCCGGACAATGCAAACCAGTACATGCTTGACGGTACCTGGCGCGACATGGACGTCGAGTCAGCAACAATCGAGGTGAAGTTGTTCGGACCCTTTGAGTGGCATGCGCAGCGCGATGTCAAATTCTCGGAGCACGGGCCTGTCCTGGAGACCGGCCATGGTGTCTATGCCGTCAGATATGCGGGAATGGGGGAAACACGCCAACTCGTTCAATACCATGCCCTCAACCGTGCAACCACTCTGGAAGAGTGGCTTGAGGCCATGCGTCTGCAGGCACTGCCGAGCATCAACTACGTCTATGCGGACAGGGAAGGCAACATCGCCTACATCTATAATGCACAGATGCCCAAACGCATCAGCGCTGGTGATTGGAAGCAGTATCTTCCAGGCAACCGGTCAGACCTGATCTGGACCGAATATCATGCCTTTGAAGACCTGCCCCAGCTTATCAACCCACCCAGCGGCTTTGTGTTCAACGCAAACAACACGCCCTTCGAAGCGACATCCGAAGAAGATGATCTGCGTCCGGAGGATTTCCCGGAAACAATGGGTGTGGAAATGCAAATGACCAATCGGGGGTATCGGGGCCTTGAGCTTCTGAGACCGGATACGGAAATCTCAGCGGAAGAATTCAAGACTTACAAGTTCGACAAGACCTACTCGGTGAACAGTGAGCTGGCGAAGCTCATTGAGGTCTGGCTGGCTGCTGACTTTTCCGGTGAGCCGGACATGGAAGCCGCGCAGAGGCTTCTGGCCGACTTCGATCTTGAAGCAGACAAGGATGACGTCCACGCGGCCGTCGCAATCCTCGCCGGTGAGCCGGTCGTATGGGCGACAATGCAGGGGGAACCCGTTCCTGACGCGATCCAGTCACTTCGTGATGCAGTCGCGCACCTAAAAACCCACTGGGGTCGGCTTGACGTGCCATGGGGTGAAGTCAATCGCCTACGGCGTGGTGATCTCGACCTACCGCTCGGCGGCGGTCCGGACCTCATGCGCGCCGTCTATGCCCGCCTGCCACAGGAGGATGGGCGCCTGGTTGCACAGGGTGGCGACACGATGATCTATATTGCTGACTGGGCGCCGGACGGGAAACTCAAGACAGAGAGCATTCACCAGTTCGGTTCTGCCACACTGGATGAAACCAGCCCGCACTACGCCGACCAGGCGCCGCTCTATGCGACGCAACAGTTTCGGCAAATTCCGCTCGACCGGGATCAACTTGAGGCTGAGGCGACCCGCAGCTACCGACCCGGCTCCCCCCAGTAGCAACCGAGGCCTCTCTTTGCGCGCCATCTTGAGGAGATCGAGATCCATCTTTCCCGTCGGAATCTTGAGGTAGTCGCCGAGTTCGCCGAAGACG
>JANQMQ010000059.1 GCA_028279995.1 Candidatus Phaeomarinibacter sp.
GAGCGTTAGAATCCACCGAGTATCAGTTCTTGGAACTCATAAGCGGCGGCGCACCGCTGGGCGATGCGCTCACAAAGGCCTCATCGAAAGTTGGTGAAAGCGCCCTCTATCAATTCTTTTCCGAAGCACTCGCGGGCGGGCTTTTGACGAACCCCCACAAGTAACAAGGAACATCCCATGGCGGCGGCGATTCAAACGGCAAAAGAGTTTTATCTGAAATTGACCGGATGGGCGGACTGGCTCGAACCTCTTGCCCTTTTGCTGGCGCGCTTGCTGGTCGCGCGGGTGTTCTGGATGTCCGGGCTGGGCAAGGTGCAGACGTTCGATATTCTCGGCGTTCGCCTGCCTACGCCGGTCATGGACAACAGCACGTACTTTCTGTTCAAGAATGTGTTCTTTCCCGAACTGCCCAAATGGTTCACGGACATTGCCGCTGTGATGGCGGCGATTGGCGAGCTGACACTTCCCTTACTGATTGTCTTTGGTTTTCTGACGCGGCTCGGCGCGCTCGGTCTTTTGGTTATGACGGTGGTTATTCAGATTTTTGTTTTCCCCGATGCTTGGTGGCCGACGCACGCCTGGTGGGCGGCGATCTTGGTTGTGCTGATCGCGCGGGGGCCGGGCCGTTGGTCCGTGGACCGCTATCTCGGCACGGAAAAGTAATCTCCATTTTACCAGACTCGCCACACTTTCAACTCGTGTGCTATCTTGACGTTCAAGATTGACGGGGGCTAGGGGGTATCGCAGATGAGGAAGAGGAACTTTGCAAAATCAATACCGGTACTGATTGTCACTGTCCTGATGGCCTCCAAGGCACATGCAATGATCGTTTGCCCCACACATGATGAGCTTTTGTATAATCATGCCTTTGCCGGCGACTTTTCGTCGGAGACCCCGGCCGAGATAGCGTTTTGGGGTCAAGTCCTTAACTATTGGCAGATGACCGATGAAGAGAAATCACGCCTCGAATTGGTTCGGTTTACCACGGCGGAACTTGAGATTGCGGACTATGGTTGGGATACCGACGATCAACTTGCCGAGTTGCTCTGTTTCTACAACACACCTGACGACAGGTTTGTAGATGATCGGGAAGACGCTGTGAGAGAACATGCTGAAGGCACAGATTTGCAAGAGGGTGTTGCCGAGGTGATCGTCAGTGGATGGATTGGGCCACCCATTGACACGATTGTTGAAGGACTCACAACTCAACTGGAAGATGACAACCGATGGTCATATCACGAGTTTGCTGAGTTACTTGAAATAGCGGGCGCAGCGCCAGGCGATGACGCTGCTGGGGGATACTATCGCTGCCGTGCTGAAGGCAATGAGGTTTCAAGTTGCGGGTTTCCTCCAATCCTCAGGGTTGAGTAAGAATCCTCATTCTCTTGATCAAAGGTAATGCACTGACGACGTTCGACCGCTACTGAGAGGCCTCGCGCGTCTAGTTGAACAACCTGATTGAGCCGATCCCTGCGGCAAAGCCGAGATGGGTAAGGTTGTCGTAGCGGCCTTCGATCACCGTGCAGCGCCCGCGATAGTAGGAGTCCTCACAAACTTCCCATCGGCCGCCGAACACTTCTAAGCTGCCATTGTAGCCGCCGGCATAAAGCTGGAAGTCTTCGATATCGACGCTGACTTCGAAATAGTCACCGCCATAACTGCTGCTGGCGTAAACGCCGACGCCATGGCCGCCACGGCGGTGATCGTCTCGGTAATAGCCGGAGTGATAGTAGCCGTCGCGATAGTGATAGTTGTGCGGTACGCGCCGGACCGACGAGATCTGGTTGTTAAAGCCGTAGTCTCGAAGGTCATAAATGTCGTGATCGACGACAATGCAGTAGCCGCGGTAGCCGGAATGCTCGCAAAGCTCCCACGCGCCACGGTCGATGCGCACGGACGAGGCACGGTCGTTAAAACCAAGGTGATGGAAATTGTTCACATGGTCATGAACGCCGAAGGCATAACCTGAAAAGCCCGTGCGGTCATAGAGCACGATCTCGGCGCGTTCATAACGCCGGTAGCTCGCCGGCCAATGCCCGCCAAAGTGACAATGGCTGTGCCACCAATTCCAGCCGCACCAAGCCTCATGCGAGAAGTGGAGGTGCAAGTGGTGATGGTCGTGGCGTGGATAACGCCAGCGCCGCCGGTCATAACCGCAATGGCGGTGGTGCGGGTTAGCGCGGCACCAACGGTCGTGGTGGTGCCCGCGGTGTTC
>JANQMQ010000083.1 GCA_028279995.1 Candidatus Phaeomarinibacter sp.
CCAGCCACACATCCTGCATGGACGCGGCATGCAACGTGCCCATCAACCAGGTCAGCGCCTCGGCTGCCGCAAAGGGACTTGGCGCCAATGCCAGCGCCAGCCACGTCAAAGCACCCACAAGCGCATTAATCGCAAGACCTGCAAGAATGAGCGTTGCCGGTGGTGGCCGCCGTCCCGCCAGAAGCAGAAGCCCGATCATCGCGAGGCTGGCAGCCGCCAGCCCCGCCAGCGGCATCGCCAGCACGGAGATAGAAGCAAATCCGAAGTAAAGCGCACCAACGCCCCCCAATGCCCCGGCGCCGGAAACACCGAGCAGCCCCGGGTCCGCCAGTGGATTGCGCAACAATCCCTGCAGCGCTGCACCGGCAAGACCAAGCACGCCCCCCGCGAGAATGGCCAGTGCCGTGCGCGGCACCCGCAATTCCCAGAAGATCAGCACATTGCCGTCGCCAACGCCTGACCCGAACGGAAAGACCACGCCTGCGGGACCAGCCGTAAGCGACGCTATGGCAAGCGTCGCGAGCAGGCCGAGCATGACCACAAGAATTCCGGGGCGGGAGATCACCGTGCCGCCTCCCCAACACCTTGAGCCGCGAGACGCGCCGCAAACTGCGCAGTCTCAAGCGTTCCGCAAATAAGCGCCGACGGCGGGATGCGCTGAACATGGCTTGCACCCTGAAGGGCGGGATGCGCGAACAATAGTCCCGCTCGCGACGGCGCGGCATCTTCCCGCTCGGAAATCAGCAGCAGGTCCGGCGGCGCCATTGCCAGGGTTTCAAGCGACAGATATGTCTGGCGCGCGGGCGCACTGGCCAATCCCGCATGTGTCAGAATGGAACTGCCGAGCATCCCATCCCCATGCACCAAAAGGCCCGGCGACAGAATCCACGCGTCACGCTGCATGCTGGGCGCGGCGGTGCCAAGAATGTCGTCAAACTGAGCAACAAGCTCCGCCGCTCTGTCGTACAGACCAAGACGCTCGCCTACATCAAGATAGGTCTGGCGGATATCCGCCAGCGATGCCGCATCAGGCACGCGCAGCACGTCAACACCAAGCCGCTCAACATGTCCCAGCAGCCTTGAGTGTCCGAAGGACCCGGCAATCACCAGATCAGGCTCAAGCGTCATGATGCCTTCCAGCGAGGCCTGCGTGATCGGAACGTGCTCAGCTTCCCGCCAGAAGGTCGACAGGTCCGGGTCCCGCGCCAGATAGGACACTGCTGCCAGCCGGTCGCCGGGATCAAGCGCCAGAACAACCTGATCCGTACACAGATTTATCGAGACGATCCGTTGCGGCTCATCAGCCGCAAACGCAAAAGCCGGGGCAGCAAGAACCGCCCCGGCCAGAAGTGCAATACGTGCACTGCGAGTGTATGTCCCGCTAGAACGCAACCGACGCTTCCACATAGGCAGCTCGGCCCGGTAGCGGGAACGCCCCGAAGACATTCGGATTGGTGTCTGAGGCAGCTGCCGTCGCAAAATAGTCCTCATCCAGCACGTTGCGAACTTCACCCTTGAGGGACACCATACCGATGGTGCCGCCAACGGAGATATCCAGCAGATCATAGGAGGGAATCTCCGGGAAGATTGCTTCCTGATCATTGATCATGCGCTGGCTGTCCACATACCGCCAGTTAGCGCTGGCCCACACATTGTCACCCGTCCAGTCAATGCCCAGACCACCGGTCCATTCAGGAACCAACGGCACCGTGTTGCCGTCAAACTGGCCCTTGGTGAACACCGCTTCCGTATAGGCAACGCGGGGCTTCACTTCAAAGCCGTAGCCAAGCTCGGCAACCGCCTCGGCCTCAACACCCCGTCGGCGCGTGTCATCGAGGTTTGTGTTGAACCCGAAGGTGGCGATGGTGCCCGGCGTAAAGGCGATCTGGTCTTCCACATTGATCTGGAACGCTGAAACACGGGCATCTACGGGACCGAACCCGAACTCTGTACCGACTTCAAAATCCCAGGAGGTCTGGTTCTTGAGATCGAACGAAAGGATCGCGAATGTCGGCGCACCAGCACGCTCGGTTCCAACACGTTCATCAATGGTCGCCAGTCGCACCGCGTGACCCGCACGGGCAAACAGCTTCACGGAGTCAGTAACGTCATACGCAGCGCCGAGATTGGCAGCCACATTGAAGTCATTGTCCTTGCTGCGGGCTGCCGCGTTCTGCCGCGAGCGTACATCGACCTTGCTGTAGATACCGCGGACGCCTGCATCAAGTGTCAGCGCATCGGTCACGGCGATATCACCCTGGCCATACAGCGCAATGGTTGTCTGCTTTCCGTCTTCGTCTGTTGTCGTGAAAGGCGACCGCTGCTGGGTATCAGCCGCAGAGTAGGACACATCAATACCAGTGATGAAATTCACGTCATGACCGTTGGCCTGTCCGTTATAGATCAAACGTGGCGTGAATGATGTGGTTGCGATAGAGCGATCATCAAGCGTCGTGCCAAATCCGCCAACAAAGTCGCTCGACACCGTCCGGCGGCGATAACTCGCGTCGACCACCAGGTCGAGCGTGTCGCTCAGCCTGGTCTCGACACCAGCCTCGATGCGGAACCGGCGCTCCTCAGCCTTGCTCTCAGGTGTCTGAGCACCGCGTGGGTTGGACTGCACCAGATTGACGCCCGTCGCCGAGTTCACAACACGGTTGCCCGGCAGCCCATTTTCTTTTGTCGAGTATGTGGCACTCAGGCGGTAGTCGGTCGTATCACGATCTACGCTCACAGTGGCCGAATAGATGTGACGCGTGAGGCCGTTGTTGTGCCGGTACCCGTCGCTTTCGGTCGTGTCGGCAGAAAACGCCACATGCGCCGGC
>JANQMQ010000096.1 GCA_028279995.1 Candidatus Phaeomarinibacter sp.
TTTGACCGCTAGATTTCTGTCCACATCCTTTCCGCAATCCTGCGTTCCTCCGGCCCCACGGCATTGCCGTAGATGGCGGTGATGGAGATGTGGGCGTGACCCATCCAGCGTTGCAGGAGGTTGAGCGGCACGCCCGATTGCAACGCATGAACGCCAAAGCCATGCCGCAGTCCCTTGGCGGTGGCCTGCGGCCCGGTGATGCCAGCGGCCAGCATGACCTGCTTGACCTGCCGCCAGGCGGTGCTGCGGCACATGGGAAAGAGCGGCGTGCCGTCATCAAGGTCATGGCTGTCCCGTAGCTGCCGGATCAGGGCGGCGGGCACCGGTACTTCCCGTATGAGTTCACGCCGACGCTTCTTCAGTGTCCGAATAGCGATGGTGGCGGTCTCCGTCTGGATGGAGTGGCCGGTCAGGGCCAACGCTTCGGAAACGCGGCAGCCGGTCAGCGTCAGCACGAGGCACAGGGTTCTGGTGGGTGGCGGCGCTGTCTGCGCTGCGTGCAGGAAGCGGGTGCGCTCGGCCTCGTTGACATAAAGACGCGCGCCGGTGGCGGCGTAGAGCCGCATGTCTGAAGTGATGATCATGGTGGTGGGTCCGTCAGCAGATACCGGCACAAGACGCCGGACGATCGCCTTGTGGCAGTCGTGCAACACTATTGCGCATAGTGTTGCACGGACACCGTCCCCAACAGGTGCAAACGGCCTATTTCAGCCGCTTGATGGCCATTTCCGTAGCGTCAGGTGGCCATCGCGTCAATTGCGACCGGTCGAATTAGTGAATAGCAAGGACATTATACAACACTATGCGCAATAGTGTTGCAGGTGCGCCAAGAAGATGGAGCGCATCTGATGACGCTATTGCATACACGGTCACGACCAATCGCTTCTGTTCACTGCGGATTGGCGACCGCGATCACTCTCTTGCTTGCGGGCACCGCCTCCGCTCAAGACGCCCCCGAACCGCCGAGCTTCGACTGGACTGGCTTCTATGCAGGCATCACCACCGGCGTCGGTGACAACAGACTCACTCTGACTGATACCGGTCGTGGCCCTGCGGGCACGTGGTTCGGCATACCGGGTCTGACAGGCAGCGGTAACACAGACGGCTTTATTGGCGGTGTCCGGGTTGGATACAATCTGGCGTTTGACCCGATTGTCGTCGGTGTTGAAGCCGATTTAAGTCTGTCCGGTTTCTCGGCGTACGACGATTCCTTCGATTTCATGATTGCAAGCAATACGAGCTGGCTCGGCACCGTTCGCGGCCGTGTGGGTCTGGCGGTGCCCGATATGCCTTTACCCGCGCTCATCTATGGTACTGGTGGCTTGGCGGTGGCTCAAATTGAGCACACCATCGGTGATACCAGCACGGCCTTCAACGCCGGACAGTTCGGCCCCAACACCGTCGATGAAACCCGCACTGGCTATGTGGTCGGGGCCGGTGTCGAGATGGCCGTCACCGACAATGTGCTGGTGGGGCTGGAGTACCTGTATATGGACTTCGGAAAGACCACCGTGAACGGCATTTGCGTCGTTTGTTTCGGCGGCGGCACGCCCGGCACACCATACATCTGGGACTTCGAAGAGCAGGTGCAGACCATCCGTCTCAATCTGTCGTGGAAGTTCGGCGGATGAGACCGGTGCGCGGCGAACATCAGCTACCGGCAATAGCTCTGGCCGTGGGTGCGGCGCTGTTTCTCGGCGGCTGCACGCATACCGAACACAGCCCCGAGCCGGGCATCTGCACCTTCACCATCCAAAAAACGTCGCGGGGCGAGTACGCCAACGGCAAATGCGCCAAGGCCAGCCGTCCCGGTGATTTCGTGATCCGCAGCACCGTCAAGCGGTCGGACGATGAGCAGGAATATCTGAAACGAGCACGTGCCGCCGGACAACGCTTCAACTGTGAACTGATCCGAACCGGCACCTCGCGCGACAAGATTCACTACCGGGTGCAGAACTGTCGGCGGTGAGGGTGGCCAAGGCCATAATCGGGAGGACAAAACGGTGAAGCTGATACCGCATATCGCCGTGGCGGGGCTGGCTGTTGTGGTGGCTGCCTGCACGACCACGCCCGACACCGGTTCCAACAACGGCCGGCTCGGTGTGCTGAACACCAACGAATTGCGTCAGTTGTTGGTGGGCCAGACGGTCGATTTCGGCGGAGAGAGCCAGGTCACCTACTTTGCTGATGGGCGGTATGAATATCGTGATAGCCGCACCTGGCGCGGACGATACACCTTCCGCAACAATCAGGTCTGCGTGCAGTTCACCAACGGGTCGTCGCGCTGTGACCGCTACGAACGCACCCGCAACGGCTATGTGCTGATTAACGGGCGTGGTGCGCGGTTCCCGGCCAGCGTCGGTTGATCAATGCGCCAACGGGAGCACCAACACCATCTTTGACTGTGGATCGGCCCCACTGGCTTCAACGGTCTCGGACTCATCCGCCGCAATGTCAGCGTGGCATCGTTCAGGCGACCTAGATCAGGACTGACGACGGTTAGATACAGG
>JANQMQ010000147.1 GCA_028279995.1 Candidatus Phaeomarinibacter sp.
AAGCGTGATGACAGCGGCCCGAACCCCATGGCCATGTTCCCCACCGCTGATGGCACTGGCGTTGCTGGCCACATTTACCCGGGCACCCCGGCCAAGTCTGGCGAAGGCCCGACCGCGCACTTTGCAGTGCCCGGCAAGCTTGAGGATGCCATGGAGCGTACAGGTAAGGCTGGTGGTAAGGTGGTGAGCGACCCCATTACCATTCCGGCGGGCCGGTTTGCCTATGCAATCGACCCGGACGGCAACTCCATTGGTCTGTTTGAGACCATCGGATAGATTCCGGCGGACAGAACCATGCGCAGAGCCGATCGTCTTTTTCAGATCGTCCAGCACCTGAGAGGCGGTCGGCTCACCACGGCGCGGCAATTGTCAGAGCGCTTGGAGGTCTCTGAGCGCACCATCTATCGCGATATCGCTGATCTCATCGGAGCAGGTGTGCCGATCGATGGGGAAGCCGGCATCGGCTATCTCATGCGCGAAGGTTTTGACCTTCCACCAATGATGTTCTCGAAGGACGAGATCGTGGCGCTGGTAGCGGGAGCAAGGCTCATTCGGGCCTGGGGCGGCACGGAGATGGCCAAGGCAGCCCAGGAAGCACTGGTCAAGATCGAAACCGTGCTCCCACCCTCCGCGCGAGACCATAGCCGACAGGTACAGATCCACGCCTTTGCCCCACCGCAGATCGATGATGACTACCGGCGTCGGCTCGATGACCTGGAGCGTGCCGTCGAAGCTCGCACGAAACTGGTTATCGACTATGAAGATGCCGCCGGCGAGAGCACAAAACGGACCATTCGTCCGCTGGGCCTTTGGTATTGGGGGCGCGTCTGGACAATCGTCGGCTGGTGTGAGCTGCGTGAAGACTTCCGCATGTTCCGCCTGGACCGGATCAGCACCATGAAAACCACCAACAGGTTTGCCCACGAACCGGACAAGTCCCTGACAGAGTTCTATCGGCAGATGGAGCTGGACGGTCGCAAGCAGCCCAAATGGTAGAAAGCAAAGAAGGGACGCCTCCTCGGGAGACGCCCATTCTGATTGACTACATCCAAGCCTACTTAGCGGCCTTCGCAGGTGCTTTCTTGCCGCCATTCTTCTTGCTGGGCGGCGGCGCAGCAGCCTCGACAGCGAACGACAAGGTATCGTCCTTCACATCCACATGCACGACACCACCGCGTTTGAGCTTGCCGAAGAGCAATTCCTCAGCCAGCGGTTTCTTGACGTGCTCCTGAATTATCCGACCAAGCGGTCGGGCGCCGAAGTGTTCGTCAAAGCCCCGCTCCCCAAGCCACTTATTGGCGGCACGGGAAAGCTCGATGGTCACATTGCGGTCTGCCAGTTGCACTTCAAGCTGAAGCACGAACTTCTCAACCACACGGGCGATGATTTCTTCTGACAGGCCGGCAAAGGGAATGACCGCATCCAGACGATTGCGGAACTCCGGTGTGAAGAGCTTCTTGATCGCTTCTTCATCCTCGCCTTCCCGCTTCGTCCGGCCAAAGCCAATCGGCGGCTTCTGCATGTCGGACGCGCCCGCATTGGTGGTCATGATGAGGATCACATTGCGGAAGTCGATCTTCTTGCCGTTATGGTCCGTCAGCTGACCATGATCCATCACCTGCAGCAGAATGTTGAACAGGTCTGGATGTGCCTTTTCAATTTCATCAAGCAGCAGCACGCAATGCGGATGCTGATCCACACCATCAGTCAGCAAACCACCCTGATCAAAGCCCACATAGCCCGGAGGTGCACCGATCAGACGCGAGACCGTGTGACGCTCCATGTACTCCGACATGTCGAAACGCAGCAGTTCCACACCCATGATTGACGCGAGCTGACGCGCCACTTCCGTTTTGCCAACGCCTGTGGGGCCGGAGAAGAGATAGGAGCCAATTGGCTTTTCAGGTTCGCGCAGACCAGCCCGCGCCAGCTTGATGGCCGCTGACAGCGCAACGATGGCCTCGTCCTGCCCGAACACGACGCGCTTGAGATCTTTGTCCAGATTCTCGAGCTTCTCCGTATCCGTCTTGGTTACGGACTTCGGCGGAATGCGCGCCATCGTAGAAATCACAGCCTCCACTTCCTTCACGCCCACTGTCTTCTTGCGGCGGCTTTCCGGAAGCAGCATCTGTGATGCGCCTACTTCATCGATCACATCAATGGCTTTGTCCGGCAGCTTGCGGTCGTGCATATACCGCGCGGACAGTTCGACGGCCGTCTTGATCGCGTCGTTGGTGTAACGGATCTTGTGATAGTCCTCGAAATAGGGCTTGAGACCCTTGAGGATTTTCACGGCATCGGGGATGGACGGTTCCGTCACATCAATCTTCTGGAACCGGCGCACAAGGGCGCGGTCCTTCTCGAAGTGCTGGCGGTACTCCTTGTAAGTCGTAGACCCGATGCACCGCAGCTCGCCATTCTGCAGAGCAGGCTTAAGCAGGTTGGAGGCATCCATCGCCCCACCTGATGTCGCGCCCGCACCAATCACCGTGTGGATTTCGTCAATGAACATGATGGCGCCCGGGAACTCCTCGAGTTCCTTCACCACCGCCTTGAGACGCTCTTCAAAGTCACCGCGATAGCGTGTACCGGCCAGCAGCGCCCCCATGTCGAGCGAGAAGATGGTGGCATCCTTCAACACTTCGGGCACTTCGCCATTGACGATCTTGCGGGCGAGGCCTTCGGCGATCGCCGTCTTGCCCACACCAGGGTCCCCCACAAACAAAGGATTGTTCTTGGAGCGGCGGCACAAAATCTGGATGGTCCGGTCAATCTCCGCGTCGCGTCCAATCAACGGATCGATCTTGCCTTCCATGGCCTTCTTGTTGAGGTCGACGCAATAGGTCTCAAGCGCTTCCGTGCCATCCTTGGCAGACCGGTCACCGCCCTCTTCTTCCTCATTGGCACCACGCGGTGTGCGGCTTTCACTCATCTCCGCGCGCTTGGCAATGCCATGGCTGATGTAGTTCACCGCATCATAGCGCGTCATGTCCTGCTCCTGCAGGAAGTACGCAGCATGGCTCTCGCGTTCCGCAAAAATCGCGACCAGCACATTGGCGCCCGTCACTTCTTCGCGGCCAGACGACTGCACATGGATAACGGCACGCTGGATGACACGCTGGAAGCCGGCCGTGGGTTTGGAATCCTCACCACTGGTGATGATGAGATTTGCAAGCTCATTGTCGATGTAGGCGACAAGGTCTGTGCGCAGCTTGTCGAGATCAACGGAGCAGGCCCGCATCACGGCGGCCGCGTCGGAATCATCAATCAGCGCCAGGAGCAGATGCTCTAGCGTCGCGTATTCGTGTCCCCGCTCATTGGCCAAGGCCAGCGCTCGGTGGAGACCTTCTTCAAGGCTGCGTGAAAAGGATGGCAACGCACTCAACTCCTCAATGACGCGAGGGCCGGACTCATGCCCCGCTTAATCAGTCTGACGCCGGTTTGACCGTTCTGCAATGTTGAGGAGATTTACTCTTTCTCCATGGTGCATTGCAGGGGATGCTGGTGCTGGCCCGCGAGATCCATCACCTGGGTGACTTTTGTCTCGGCGACTTCATAGGTGAAGATACCGCACACGCCGACGCCGTTTTGATGCACATGCAGCATCACCCGTGTCGCGTCCTCGCTCCCCATATGGAAAACCCGTTCAAGCACATGAATGACAAACTCCATGGGCGTGTAGTCGTCATTGAGCAAGAGCACCTTGTACAGCGAGGGCTTCTTGGTCTTCGGCTGCGTCTTGGTGATGACGCCCGTATCAGTCCCACCACGACCAGGCGGTTCATCCGGCGAGCCAGGCTCTTCTGGCTGCTGGGTGAAAGGATACGGAAGTTGTGACGTCGCGTTCATGAACTCGATGTGTAAAACGGAAAACCACCGTGGAGAAGTTCCCGGCAGTGTACCAGCAATATGGGGCTGATTGCGCAAATGTGAAGGATCAGCAGGCAAAATCGGAGAAAACCGGGCATTTCCGGTCGAGACCTGCCTGCCATCTAACGGATGATCTCGCCTTCCAGCTCCTCAAGCCAAGATTCAACCCGGGCCTTGTTGACCCCGAAGTCGTAGTAGCCCGTCTTGGAGCGGCTATAGATCGCGATTGTGGACTGTTTGTGCCCGACCGGAAGAACCCGGACGGAGATCATGTCCTTGAAGTTCAAAACCGCTGAATAGTGCACAAATTCAAACGCCCTGGCCTCTTCATCCATGCCATCCAACTCAACGCGGGACTGATGCGCCACTACATGCATGATGGCATCACGAAGTTCATCCGCAGGCACGTCATAGACATCCGCCGGCAGGTGAGGAACTGCGTTTTTGCACAAGTCGTCCGGAGCGACCAGATACTCGTTCGGTGAGCCTCTGAGCTTCAATTTCTTGAAGTCCAGCGCCGGGGTTCCGGATTTGATTCTCTTGGTTTTTACCATTTCGAGACCCTAATACGCTCCTGCCGTTTGCCCAACTCAATTCATCTGACCGTCCATCCACCTTCCCGGGGCGACAAAGAAGGTCTGGCGGAGGAGTTGTTAAGATTTATTAACCAATTCGTAACGCCAACGCAGCAATGTCGGGCGGTCCCTGGATGAAACGTTGGGTTTTCTATGATTTTTCGACAGATGACTGTAGATCGGCGTCGGATTGAGGCCAGGAACATCAAACCCTTTGTCCGCCTCAGTGTTGCCCTCGGCATCGAACCTGCATACCCTGATAGTCAGGTATTGGGGGCTCCAACCGCAGGTGTGTTTCAAGCATCAAAATGGAGCAATTGTGGCAGCAAGACTGCTGGCTTCTGTGCCATCGGGGGATGGACGGCATGAGCTGCAAAGAGGGGGCTGAGCCCTTGGGGACGAGTATCATCGGGTCGCGCTTTACAGCAATCGTGGCGGCATGTGCTTCTGCGCTGCTTGCTGTCACGCTGCTAGCCGCAACTCCTGTTGCCGCCAAGCCCAAATACGCGGCGCTTGTCCTTGACAAGTATTCCGGTCGGGTCCTGTTTGCCCGCAACGCAGACGCTCAGCGCTACCCTGCCTCACTGACGAAGATCATGACCCTCTATATCGTGTTCGAGGAGCTCGCGCAGGGCAACATCAAGCCTGACACGAACTGGACTGTCTCAAAACACGCAGAGGGCCAGGCGCCTTCCAAACTCGGCCTCGATGCAGGCGATACCATCACGGTTGAAGAAGCCATTCTGGCGCTGGTCACCAAGTCGGC
>JANQMQ010000166.1 GCA_028279995.1 Candidatus Phaeomarinibacter sp.
TGCCGCCGGAAGAACTGGCCAACGTACCGACCGTTTGCGGCTCGCTGCGTGAAGCCCTGGATGCGCTGGACGCAGACCGCGACTTCCTCAAGAAGGGTGGCGTGTTCACCGACGACCAGATTGACGGGTACATGGAACTGAAGTGGGAGGAAGTCATGAACTACGAAATGACTCCGCACCCGGTTGAGTACGACATGTACTACTCAGTCTAAGACTCACTTTCAGCACCTGATGCTGACTTAAGGCCGGAGCCGCAAGCTCCGGCCTTAATTTTTCGTAAATTATTTGTATACGGACAATGGCAGAAAGACTCATGTTTTGGCCGAACGGTCAGCATGGCTGACTCGATATACCTTGATGCTGCACTGCAAAGAGATTCAGACTTTCAGTCACAACAGCAAGGGAGGTTTGGATGATGACGCCACCTACGTACGAGGCTTTCGAGTAGGACTGAAAACGGCAGAAATTCAGGCATACTGGAATGGCGCGATACCACGCGCGCTCACGCGATTTTCGCTCAACCCATGCAAAAGCCAGCGCTCATTCGTGGTTGGCACGCCGGACCTGATTTCCTGACCGCAGCCGTAGGCAGCCCACTTCTTCAGACTTGAGTGTACCTGAGTTGGAGGTTTGATTTCTCAGCATTGACGCGCCCACATGGCGCGTGCCGACAGATGATCCGGCAGCCGGTTGGATTTAAAGGCGTCCCCCTGACGCAGTCCTTACCTCCGGCCCCCAATGCCGCCCCTGAGCGGCAAGGATTGATCCTGCGGCTCCCGGTGTTCCTCGACCCGGACGGTGGTCTGACAAACAACCTTGATACAAGCCCGGCCCTAAGGTTTCGGGCGGGAGACATCTCCCAAAGAAAGACGGCCCCGCGAGATGCGCTGCATCCACCAAGGCGGGGCCGTCGCTTGTTGAGGAACCTTCAGAAAATCTGTATACGGACTAATAGCCAACAGGCTAGGCAGCACGTGCCGCGTTCATGGCCTTGGCTGCTTTCTGCTCGTTCGACATATACATACGAAGCGCCTTGAACGTGCTCATGCCCGTATCCGGATCAAGCCCCTCGCCCATGCGGATGAGCTGCAGACAATACCAACCCTGAGCGCCCCAGGCATTGAGACCACGAAACAGGTCGATAGGACTGTTGGGACCGAGGAACCGCGTTGGCCCGAGGCGGAAGGTCTTCTCCCACTTCTTTGCTTCGGACATCTTGCCGTCCATCATCTGCTGGGGCAGGTCCGCTTCCACGCATAGTGGACGGGCAATGCCGACCACATCCGCGTCACCAGAGCTGAGCGCTTCGTTCATGCCGTCTACCGTGCGAAATCCACCGGTGACCATCAGCGGCGTATTCTTCACGGCTTTTGCCATGTCCGCCGCATATTCCAGGAAATAGGCTTCACGTTTGCGCGTTGAGGAACGGACCTTTTCCTCGTAGACGGGCTCGAAGCCTTCCGTATCCATCATGACCGGCTGCTCGTAGTTGCCACCGGAGACTTCCAGCAGATCAAGCCCTGCCTCATCGAGCCACTTGGCCACCTGGATCGAATCCGTATGGCTGAAGCCGCCCTTCTGGAAGTCAGACGAGTTGAGCTTGACGGATATCGGAAACTCCGGACCGACCTTCTCACGCACCGCCTTAACGGTTTCCATGAGCAGGCGCGCGCGGTTCTCAAGGCTCCCGCCCCACTCATCGTCGCGCTGGTTCACCAGCGGGTTGAGAAATTCCGAGATCAGGTAGCCGTGGGCACCGTGAATCTGCACACCTGTAAAGCCTGCCTCCTTGGCAACGCCTGCGGCAAAGGCAAAACGCTGGATGATATCGAGGATTTCGTCACCGGTCAGCGCACGTGGCTTGCCGAACTGACCGCCGGGCATCTTCACTTCGATGGCAGACGGTGCGACCGGTTCGCTCGTCACCGTGGCTGGTGTCTGCCGGCCGGCATGGGACAGCTGCATCCACAGATGTGTTTCGTTGCGGGTTCCCGCTTCCGCGAAAGCGGCCAACGCCGACAACTGCTCATTGGACTGCGGGCCGTCGATCACCACATTGCCCGGTCGCTCAAGGTAGCGTCCGTCCACCTGCACATTCCCCGTCAGAAGCATACCCGAGCCGCCGTCGGCCCAGCGGCCATACAGGTTCACGTGTTTGTCGGTCGCCACATTCTGGGAATCGGCCAGACCTTCCGTCATGGCGCCTTTGGCAATGCGATTTTTCAGGACGGCCCCACAAGGCAGCGTCAATGGCGATGAAATGGATGTTCCGGACATGGTCCCCCC
>JANQMQ010000172.1 GCA_028279995.1 Candidatus Phaeomarinibacter sp.
TATTACGACAACAACCGTCATTACCCGGATGATCTATCCGGGCAGGTGGATGACGCCCTTGAGCATGTGGGGTCACTTGTCGGTGCCAAGTTCGGCGACACGGCCAACCCGCTGCTGGTGTCCGTGCGTTCCGGCGCCCGCGCGTCCATGCCGGGCATGATGGACACGGTGCTGAACCTCGGCCTCAACGATGAAACCATCGGCGCGCTGGCCAAGCTGTCCGGCGACGAGCGTTTTGCCCTCGACAGCTACCGCCGCTTCATCCAGATGTACTCAGACGTGGTCCTAGGTGTTGACCATTATCACTTCGAAGAAATCCTTGAGACCTTCAAGGAAGACAACGAACTGACGCTGGACACGGAACTCACGGCCGACAACTGGAAAGAGATCATCAGCCACTACAAGGCGGCTGTTGAGCGCGAACTGGGCCAGCCTTTCCCGCAGGATGTACGCGACCAGCTCTGGGGCGCGATTTCCGCTGTGTTCGGCTCCTGGCGCAATGACCGGGCAAACACCTACCGCAAGCTGCACAATATCCCTGAAAGCTGGGGGACAGCCGTCAACGTGCAGGCCATGGTGTTCGGCAATATGGGCGACACGTCGGCAACAGGCGTGGCCTTCACCCGCGACCCGTCCACCGGCGCCAAGCAGTTCTATGGCGAGTTCCTCATCAACGCTCAGGGCGAGGATGTGGTGGCCGGTATCCGCACGCCGCAGAACCTCACCAAGCAGTCCCGCGTGGAAGCAGGCGCAAGCGAACCAAGCATGGAAGAAGCCATGCCGGACGTCTTCGGCCAGCTTGTGGACATCTACAAGAAGCTCGAAGGCCACTACCGCGACATGCAGGACATCGAGTTCACCGTCCAGCAGGGCAAGCTGTGGATGCTGCAGACCCGCAACGGCAAGCGCACGGCCAAGGCAGCGCTGAAGATTGCCTGTGACATGGTGGATGAAGGTCTCATCACCTCAAGCGAAGCCGTATTGCGCGTTGACCCGGCCTCGCTGGATCAGCTTCTGCACCCGACCCTTGACCCCGATGCGCCGCGCAACGTGATTGCAACAGGCCTGCCCGCGTCTCCCGGTGCGGCCTCCGGCGCGGTTGTGTTTACGGCTGAGCACGCCGTTGAATGCATGCAGGAAGGCAAGCGCGTCATCCTGGTGCGCATCGAGACAAGCCCGGAAGACATTCACGGCATGCACGCGGCGGAAGGCATCCTCACCACCCGTGGCGGCATGACCAGCCATGCGGCCGTGGTTGCCCGCGGCATGGGCCGCCCCTGTGTGTCTGGTGCAGGCTCAGTTCGCGTCGACTATGACGCCAAGACGTTCACCGTCGGCGGTGAGACGGTTAAGGAAGGCGATGTCATCACAATCGATGGCTCCAAGGGCCAAGTCATTCTCGGCGAAGTACCGACGCTGCAGCCGGAGCTTTCCGGCGATTTTGCCAAACTCATGGTCTGGGCAGACGAAGCCCGCCGCATGAAGGTGCGCACCAATGCGGAAACACCGGCAGATGCGGAAACCGCCCGCAAGTTCGGCGCGGAAGGCATCGGCCTGTGCCGCACCGAGCATATGTTCTTTGAAGCCGAGCGCATCGTCGCCGTCCGTGAGATGATCCTTGCGGACGAGCATGACAAGGCAGGCCGAAAGGCAGCCCTCGACA
>JANQMQ010000182.1 GCA_028279995.1 Candidatus Phaeomarinibacter sp.
GCCTGCGCTTGTCTGATTTCGTCTCGGTGGGCACGGCAATTCCAATGTATGGACACATTCAGTTGTCACATGTGTCTGGAATTGCCGTCCGGATGTCAATTTCCGGGCCTACAATCGCCCTGCTTCCGAGTCGCGCCAGATGCGCGGTCGATATTCCAGCCAAAGGTTGCGCCCATGCCCATTGAAGTTCTCGAGACAGTCTATGACGCTGGCAAGATCGGCGGCGCCAATGACGACAATCTAGGGCATGCAAGTAACTACGCCTGGGTCTTCGACGGCGCGACCGGCCTTGTGGACGAGCAATTGACGGGGACTGCAAGTGATGCGGCATGGCTGTCACAGGCCGGCACGGATGCGCTCATGGCCCGGGCGCCAAGTCATCGCGGCCCTTTGACCGCTCTGGTTGATGAAGTGATCGACGATATCACCCGGCGCTTTGAGGCTGAGGCAGTGCGCCAGCCTCAGGAACGGTACGAGCGGCCGACGTCGTCACTGATCCTGATACGGCAGACCGGCGGCGTGATCGATTGCCTGAATTTCGGCGACTGCAAGGTTCTGCTGCGGGACGGATCAGGCACCTTTCAGACTTTCGGTAGCAACGAGGAAAGCGAGGCCTATGAGAACCATCTCGCGGCCAGGTTCTCTGAGCAACGCAAGGCGGAAGGCGAAACGGGTGAACCAGACCAACACCGCAGCAGCGTACTCGAGCGATTACGCAAGGTCCGCAATCGCCACAATGTGGAGGGCGGATACTGGGTGTTTGCCCTGGACCCCGGAGCAGCCGAGCACGCGCGCACAACATCATTCACCCTCGACGGCCAGGCTACAGCTTTGTTGATGACGGACGGATTTGAAGCACTGGCAGGTGACTACGGCAGGTACACCGAAGAAGAATTGCTGGATGCTGCGCTGGAGCGGGGACTTGCGTCACTGCTGGACGAGTTGCGGCACATTGAGCGCGAGCTGGACCCGGAAGCCCATCAGTTTCCCCGGTTCAAGCAGTCGGATGACGCAACGGCGATGCTGGTCAAAATCGTCTGACATTTTCAACGGCTACACCCCCTGAATCAGGGTCCGGTGCAGATTCCAGGCTGACTTGTTCGGGATCAGCATCGGGTGCTTCTCGTGAGCTTTTTTGACCCTCATTAGCCCAATATTTTCAATGGGTTATAGCGCCCAATTCCCAGCCTTTCTCCGCGCTCGGTTGGTTTGCTGTATGCAGTCCTGAATGCTACTTTCGGGCGTGCGTTTTCAACGCGATTCCGCACAGTGTTGAAAGTCCAAATGCGCAGCTTGTGAGCCTGCGCAATACGGACATTTTGGCCGTATGACGAAACAAAAGAAGCGCAACGCTCAGTGGCACATATCGAAGACAACGACCCTATAGAAGACCCTGCAGACATCAGCTCGGACGGCGGTGAAGGCGGCGATCTCCCGCCGGAAGACACGCCCGGCGGGCCGTCTGACGGATCCGGCGAAGGCATCGGACGCATCTCCATCGAAGACGAGATGCGCAGTTCCTATCTCGACTATGCCATGAGCGTGATCGTCTCGCGGGCGCTTCCTGATGCCCGCGACGGCCTGAAGCCTGTTCACCGCCGCATTCTGTTCTCGATGAACGAGAACGGCTACGACTGGAACAAGCCTTACCGCAAGTCTGCCCGCGTCGTTGGTGATGTAATCGGTAAGTATCACCCGCACGGTGACCAATCGATTTATGACGCGCTGGTGCGCATGGCACAGGACTTTTCCCTGCGCCTGCCGCTACTCGATGGGCAGGGGAACTTCGGCTCCATTGACGGCGACCCGCCGGCAGCCATGCGATACACCGAAGTGCGCATGGGCAAGCCGGCGCACGCGCTGCTTGAGGACATCGACAAGGACACGGTCGATTTCCAGAACAACTACGATGACAGCGAACAGGAACCGGTTGTTCTTCCGGCGCGGTTTCCAAACCTGCTGGTCAATGGTGCCGGCGGCATTGCCGTGGGCATGGCCACAAACATCCCGCCGCACAATCTGGGCGAGGTTGTGGACGCCTGTATCGCGAGCATTGATACGCCCGATATGAGCATCGAAGACCTGATGCAGATCGTGCCGGGTCCGGACTTTCCGACCGGCGGCATGATCCTGGGCCGTTCGGGCATTAATTCTGCTTATCGCGACGGGCGCGGGTCGGTCGTTATGCGCGGCAAGGTGCATGTGGAGCAGGCGCGCGGCGACCGCGAAGCCATCGTCATCACTGAAATCCCCTATCAGGTGAACAAATCATCGATGGTAGAGAAGATTGCCGAGCTCGTGCGCGACAAACGCATTGAAGGCATTTCTGATCTTCGCGACGAGAGTGACCGTGACGGGATGCGGGTCGTCGTCGAACTCAAGCGTGACGCCGTGTCTGACGTCGTTCTGAACCAGCTCTACCGCTTCTCACAGCTGCAGACATCGTTCGGCTGCAACATGATTGCGCTCAACGGCGGTCGTCCGGAAATGCTGACCCTCAATGGGTTCATCGACGCATTCCTGGCCTTCCGCGAAGACGTGGTTACACGCCGCACCAAGTTTGAACTCAACAAGGCACGCGAACGCGCGCACGTCCTCGTTGGCCTGGCCATCGCGGTTGCCAATATCGACGAGGTTATCAAGCTCATCCGCAATGCGCCGGACCCGGCGACCGCGCGTCAACAGTTGATGGACCGTGACTGGCCCGCAGCTGACGTCGCACCGCTTGTCCCGCTGATTGCGGACCCGCGTCACGTGCTGACCGACGGCAACACGCTGCGGATGACCGAGGAACAGGCAAGGGCCATTCTTGACCTGCGCCTGCAGCGGTTGACAGCGCTTGGGCGTGACGAAGTCGGGGATGAACTCAAGGGCCTTGGCGAAAAGATTGAGGACTACCTTGAGACTCTGAGGTCCAAGGAAAAACTCTCCGGCATTATCCGCGACGAACTGCAGGCTGTGCGCGATGAATTCGCGACGCCGCGCCGAACGGAAATTGTGGAGTCGATTGGCGACTTCGAGGATGAAGACCTCATCCAGCGCGAAGAAATGGTCGTGACTGTGTCCCATGGCGGCTACATCAAGCGTGTGCCGCTGGACACCTACCGTGCACAGCGCCGCGGCGGTAAGGGCCGGTCCGGCATGGCGACCAAGGACGAGGATTTCGTCAGCAGCATCTTTGTGGCCAATACCCATACGCCGATCCTTTTCTTCTCGTCGGAAGGCATGGTCTACCGGCTGAAGGTGTGGCGGCTGCCTGCGGGCTCACCGCAATCGCGCGGCAAGGCCATGGTCAATCTGTTACCTCTCAAGGAGGGCGAGCGCATCACCACCGTGATGCCGATGCCGGAAGACGAAGACAGCTGGGGTGATCAGCAGCTGATGTTCGCCACGCGCAAGGGCAATGTCCGCCGCAACCAGCTTTCAGACTTTGTGCGCATCAATGTGAGCGGCAAGATCGCCATGAAGCTGGATGATCCGGAGGACGGCATCCTAGGTGTGGCTATCTGCTCTGAAGACGATGATGTGCTGCTCACGACCGCCAAGGGCCGCGCCATACGGTTCCCGGTAACAGATGTGCGCGTGTTCTCCGGCCGAACATCAACCGGCGTGCGCGGCATCCGGCTGGACGACGACGATGACGTCATTGCCATGGCCATGCTGCATCACACCGGAGCATCACCGGCAGAGGCACGGGCCTATCTTAAGCAGGCCAAGCTGATGCGAGCCGCTGTCGACGGCGAGGCGCCTGCAGACGACGCCGATGATGCAGTAGATGAGAATGGTGACGACATCACTCTGACACCGGAGCGCTACGCCGACCTTGGTGCCCGCGAACAGTTCGTACTTGCCGTTTCCGAGAACGGCTTCGGTAAGCGCACATCCTCGTTCGAATACCGCACTTCAGGACGCGGCGGCAAAGGCATCATTGCCATGACCGTAACGCCACGCAACGGCAAGCTCGTGGCGGTGTTCCCGGTGGATGAGGCGGACCAGATCATGCTGGTGACCGACGCGGGGCAGCTCATCCGCTGCCCTGTGAATGACGTCCGCGTGGCCGGGCGGGCAACGCAGGGCGTCACCATTTTTCGCACGGCGGACGACGAGACTGTCGTCTCGGTTTCCCATATTGCGGATGCGTCGGGCGAAGACGATGAGGGTGGAGATGACAAGACCAGTAATGATGATGACGGGCCGTCAGGTACTGACGGTGGCCCGACCCTCGACGAACCGGGTTCGGAAGGCTAAAACGGCGAGCAAATTCGGGCAGCGAGCCCTGATTGGCCGCCTTGCGGTTCACTAGGACAAAAATCAAAAACGGGAGCCGGCCGGCATGATCAAGCGGACAGGGCTGTATCCGGGAACATTCGACCCGATCACCAATGGCCATCTAGACATCATAAACCGTGCGCTCAAGATGGTTGACCATCTTGTCATCGGGGTCGCCATTAACCGTGACAAAGGGCCGTTGTTCAGTCTTGAAGACCGTGTGGGCATGGTCGAGGAAGAGGTTGCCGGCCTCATCAAGGCGTCTGACAGCAAGACGACCGTCAAGGTTCAGCCATTTGAATCACTTCTCATGCACTTTGCCGAAGAAATTGGCGCGCAGATGATCATCCGCGGGCTGCGTGCTGTTTCCGACTTCGAGTACGAATTCCAGATGGCGGGTATGAACGAACGCCTTAATCCGGACATAGAGACCGTGTTCCTGATGGCGGAAGCACAGCATCAGGCTGTCGCCTCGCGACTTGTCAAAGAAATTGCCCGGCTGGGTGGAGATATCTCGCATTTCACCACCCCCATGGTTCAGGACCGGCTCATGAAACGGTTCGCTGAGATCAAGCAGGCAGCATCCTGACGAGACGCGGAAGATCCCGCACCACCTATTTGGGAGAGTTACAGTTCATGCGTATGTCCTTCTTCAGCCGGGCTCTTCCGGTCGTGGCCCTGGCGTTGATCGCCGCATTCTCAGTCAGCAAACCGGCCTCTGCGCAGGCGCCTTTTGCCGACGACACCGATAACATCCTAGTGCTCGAACTAAGCACGGGTACAGTCGAGATTGCTCTGCGCCCGGACCTCGCACCGTTGCATGTAGCGCGCATCAAGAAACTCACCCGCGAAAACTTCTATGATGATGTCATCTTCCATCGGGTGATCGACGGCTTCATGGCCCAGACCGGCGTCCCTCAGGGTACCGGGCAGGGTGGTTCGTCCTACCCTGATCTGCCGGCAGAATTTACGGAGACCAAGTTTCGCCGGG
>JANQMQ010000198.1 GCA_028279995.1 Candidatus Phaeomarinibacter sp.
CGAGCCGGCAAACGCTGTGACCCTGCTTGAAACCGCTGCCAGCACCGGGATGACCTTTTACGGTCTGCTGGCCCAGCGCCAGCTTGGCCGCGAGCCGCGGGTCATGTGGGCGGACCCGGCGATGGATTCAGACAGCCGTACCGCGTTGCTCGCCATCGAGCAGGTTCGGCGCGGAGCAGCGCTTGCAGAAGTCGGCAAGCGTGATCTGGCGGAAGCGGAACTCCGCCGCGCCCATGGCCGGCTTGATCCATCACTGGATCTGGAACTTGCCGCCCTTGCGCGTGATCTTGACCTGCCGGCCACGCAACTGGCCGTGGCCATGGCCAGTCCGCAACCGATGGGCGCAGCGCTCTTTCCCGTGCCGGACATCACCCCGGAAGGGGGCTTTCAGGTGGACCGGGCCCTGCTGCTTGCGGTCGCGCGACAGGAAAGCCGGTTCATTACAGGCGCGACCAGCCGTGTGGGTGCCGCAGGTCTGATGCAGATCATGCCCGGCACCGCCTACCACATCACCAAGGACGCCGGTTACCGGCGCGGCAAGCGGGATCGGCTTGAAGATCCAGCTCACAATCTGGCGCTCGGCCAGACCTATCTGCAGGAACTCATGGGTTACGGGGAGCCATACGGCAATCTGTTCCACATGGCCGTCGCCTACAATGCCGGCCCGGGCAACCTCAACCGCTGGACCAACCAGATCGGCGATGCGGCGCAGGACCCACTGACCTTCATCGAAAGCATGCCGTCGGCTGAGACGCGCGGTTATGTGGAACGCGTCCTGACAAACCTCTGGCTCTACCGGCTGCGGCTGGGCCAGCCGTCGCCGTCGCTTGATCAGGCGGCAGCAGGTGGGTGGCCGGTCTATGCGCCTATTGAGCGCGGCGGAAGTGTGCGGAACGCATCCCGGCTTTAGGTTTCGACACCGCAAGTTGCCGCTGGGCCGCGAGGCCTGATGGACGAGCTGCGTGCGTGGACACCCTCCACCTTCCGCCATGACGCATGATCAGCTCCACTGTCTACGTCAGATAACTCCGCCAGTATGGCAACGCTGGCTTTGCCGAAATTGGCCAATGTCTGGTCGCGCTCCCTGCCGCTGGACCAGTCCACGTTCCCGAACGGCGCAAGAACTCTGGGCATGCGCTTCTGACCCACGAGCCAGTATCCTCCGTCTACGGAAGGGCCAATGACCGCATCATTGTCGCCTAATGCTCGGAATGCCCAAGCGATGTGGATGGATGAGATTTCCGGAATGTCGCTGCCAACAATGACAACCGGCCCCGGGGGCGCCAGATCAAAGACACGCTGCATGCGGGCGCCCAGGTCTCCCTCTCCCTGAGGAACAACGGCATCCGCGCCCTCAAGCCACGGTGCGCTTGGTACCGCATGGGTGTCCGGGCTTGCGGCAATCACTGTTTTCCAGCGCGGGTCTGACCCAAGCCTGCGGACCAGGCGGGCCAGCGCCACGCGATAAAACCGCGTTGCCTCGACTGGGCCGACATCCTTTGCCAGCCGTGTTTTGACGCGGCCCATGGCGGGTGCCTTGGCCATGATCACTAAGGTTTTTTGCAAAAGGCCTCCAGCCAGACTTGCATCTTGATCATTTAGTGCGACACCCTTCGGATAGATGGTTGGCGCAAGCCTATGCTAGCGCGTAGGAATGGAAGACGTGTTGGAGAATCTGGAACGCAATAGGCTTTATCGCTTGGTAGGGGGCGACGGTGACGTGTCATTTCTACTTGATCCTGTCACATTGAGTTCGACAGAGGCAGATTGGTTTCCTGGGCACGTCGACATGGTGTTTCCTGATCGCACTGAGCGACGCACAGCAATGCTATTGAAAGTTGAAGGTGGGACTCATGCGGGTAGTTTTGTCGTGCTAGTCTCACGTACGGACATGAGCTTGGACGAACAGTTCACCAAGCATGGGACGGCAAGTGCTGTTGTTCATCTGGTTCGCAACCCAACAGAGTCTTATCTGGGAAACGACAAAGACTTGCTGACCATTGCTATGGCGGTTGTCGAACCCGTCGTGGATGGTTGAAAATCACCGCCGCGCATAAATGCGGGCGATGCGGTCCGGATTCATGCCGAGATAGTAGAGCATCAGGCAGAACGCGTTTCTGGACGATCGGGCGAGGTAGCCGTCGTTGAGGTAACGCTCGGGGCTGGTGACGGCGGGTGACCGCAGAAAGACGAGCCGGCGGCGGCCAATGCGGCGGACCAGGTCTACGTCCTCCATGATCTGCAGCGGCCGGTAGCCACCGAGCCTGTCATACAGGCGGCGGGAAACCAGCAGGCCCTGATCACCATAGGGCAGACCGAAGAGCCAGCATCGCCAGGCGACGATGCGCTCAAGCATCCGCGCCCAGAAGGAAAAATCATCGAGGGCGAACTTGAAGACGGCCGCAAAGTCGAGGCCCTTCTCGCCGCGTTTCTCCAGACGCTCAAGAAGGGTTTCAACTTCCTCTTCCCAACCGGGCTGCAATACTGAGTCCGCATGGAGGAACAGGAGCCATTCGCCGCGAGCGGCCTGCGCGCCAGCAGCGAGCTGGGTGCCGCGGCCTTTGGGAGCCGTGATGAACTTTGCGCCAGAGGTTTCGGCAATCTGCTCGGTGCCGTCCATTGAACCGCCGTCGACAATAACCACGTCCTTGATCAGCCCACGGACGGTCGGGCGGATCAGCGCCGCCAGCACCCGTGTAAGGGACTTTTCCGCGTTCAAGGTTGGAATCACGACGCTCAGCATGCGGCGGACTGTAGCGTGGTTTTGCTGCGCCTGCGAAGGGCGTGTGCCGTTAACCTAAATGTTCTTGTATTGTTCTTTTTGATGTGATTATATTCCTCGCATGAACGGAACAGCGCACGACATGATTGGTGTTGGGTTTGGATCTGAGACAGGTGACAGGGCGGCAGACCCGTCACCGGACAGATCCCGCGAGCCAGCGCGCGCTGCGACCATGCCCGTGTTTCCCCTGACCGCCCCCCAATCCGGTCAGCCACAGACACGCGCTTCCACGCCCGGTGCGGATGGGGAGATACGCCCTGCCCCAGGCCCCATACCGCGCCCCGTTTTCGGGCCGGGTAGCAACCTTCCCCAAGGGTTGCGTGAAGCACGCAGAGGTCGCGGCGCGCGTTCCAATCAATCCGGGCGCTTCGAGCACCGGGCCGCGGAGGCGTTTGACGATGGATGGGACATCGCAGAGGACGATAAGCCCCTGCGCACCCATGTCAGCGACGAAGCGGCCCGGACCATCATCACGCGCAACCAGTCACCGGACATTTCCTTTGATCGCTCGATCAACCCCTATCGGGGGTGTGAGCATGGCTGCGTCTACTGCTTTGCCCGCCCGACCCACGCCTATATGGGGCTGTCGGCGGGCCTCGACTTTGAAAGCAAGCTGTTTGCCAAGCCCAACGCGGCGAAACTTCTGCGGCGGGAACTGGCCAAACCTGGCTATGAACCGCGCACGATTGCCATCGGCACCAACACCGACCCCTACCAGCCGATTGAGCGCGAACGGCGGATCACCCGGCAGGTGCTGGAAGTGCTGGCGGAGCACAGGCACCCGGTGGGCATTGTCACAAAGTCCGCGATGGTCACCCGCGACATCGACATATTAAGCGAGATGGCCCGCGACGGGCTGGTCAAGGTCGCTCTGTCTGTCACCACCCTAGACGGCAAGCTGGCGCGGGCGATGGAGCCGCGGGCCTCAACGCCGGGACGGCGGCTGGGTGCCATCCGCCAGCTCAGCGATGCGGGTATTCCGACAGGCGTCATGGTGGCGCCGGTCATTCCTGCCCTCAACGATCATGAGATCGAAGCGATCCTCAAAGCCGTGGCCCGCATGGGTGCGCGGGAAGCAGGCTATGTCATGTTGCGGCTGCCGCTGGAGATCAAGGATCTGTTTGCCGAGTGGCTGGCGGACGTCACGCCCGACCGCGCCAGGCGGGTGATGAAGATCATCCGCGATATGCGCGGCGGCAAGGACTATGACGCGGAGTGGGGCAAACGCATGACCGGCGGTGGGCCCTACGCCTGGACCATCTCCCGCCGCTTTGCGCTGGCGATGGAGCGCCACGGCCTGTCGCGCCAGCGGCTGCCGCTGCGAACGGACCTGTTTGAAGCGCCGAACGCGGGACCAAAGCAGCTGGCACTTCTTTAGGCGCATCACTTTTTTGGGTGCATTACTGGCAGTTTGACATCAGCACGCTTCGACAGGCTTTCTGTTGCGCATGGTGAACCACGCTTTCTTCTTTCTGACATTGCTTCTGGCTGCCTCCGCCACGCGGGCAGATGACATGGACGTGCCTGCTACGCGGACCGTCCCCGCCGGACAAGTGATCCTTGGAGCCGACAACGACGACAGCGCCGCCGGGGCGGACGAGTTTCCAAAGCGGCGTGTGGCGATTGCGTCTGCCTTCGGCATGGGCGCCACTCATGTCACCCGCGGTCAGTTCAGGCAGTTTGTGCAGGCAACCGGGTTCAGCCCCGATAGTGGATGCTGGACCCTCACAGGGAACGGCTGGGCCGTTGATCCGGCCGGGAGCTGGCTGTCGCCGGGTTTTGAACAGGCGGACAGTCATCCTGTGGTGTGTGTGTCGCGAGATGACGCGCTGGCCTATGCCGCCTGGTTGACGGAAGAGACGGGCATCCCCTTTCGTCTCCCAAGTGAATCCGAGTGGACACTGGCGGCCGGACCGTCTGCGCTTTCACGTGCATCGGAGGAGCTTTGTACGTTCGGCAACATCAATGACCTGACGGCGAAGAACAAAGTGGCAAAGGTGGCCGAGCACTGTGACGACGGCTTCCTGCACACCGCACCCGTGAAGAGTTTCAGCGCGAACGAGTTCGGGCTGTTCGACATGATTGGCAATGTCTGGGAGTGGACGGCGGATTGCCACGGCAATGGCTATGACGATCTGCCGGATGACGGGTCACCGCGGATCGCATCTGACTGTGCGGCCTTTGCCCTGCGCGGCCATTCATGGACGGATCCACCGGGACCGGTCCGGCTGGGCACGCGTTATGCGCTTCCTGATGATACGCGGCAATCCATCGTTGGCTTCAGAATAGCGCGGGATATCGGCGATGGGTAAGCATGTAGCCGGGCCGGACCTTTCGCTTGAAGAAACCTGCGGTGCTGCACCCGTATGCGGGATCGATGAGGCCGGGCGCGGTCCTTGGGCCGGGCCTGTGGTTGCATCTGCCGTCATCCTGCCCACATCAGGTATTCCGGAGGGTTTGAATGACTCAAAGAAACTCACTGCTCAAAGACGCAATGATCTTGCTGTGCAACTACGCGCTACATCCCTCGTGGGAGTGGGCGTTGCGGATCCGCAGGAAATTGATGCGCTGAACATCCGGCAGGCAACATTCCTGGCCATGGCGAGGGCAGTCGCCGACCTGCCTGAACGACCGGACTTCGCACTTATTGATGGTCGTGATGCACCTGATGTCGGCTGTCCTGCTCACGCGGTCATCAAGGGGGACGGACGCTCACTCTCCATCGCCGCAGCTTCCATCATCGCAAAGACAGTCCGGGACGCCATGATGGTCGCAGCTGAGGCGGATTATCCCGGCTATGGGTTTGCGCGGCACAAGGGATATGGCACCGCAGCCCACCAGGCGGCGCTTGATAAGCTGGGGATAACGCCGCTTCACAGAAAAAGTTTTGCCCCTGTTCGTGCCCGCATGGCGCTAGATGTTGAGTCCCCTTGACACGGAGAGACTCGATCTTGTGGTGTTAACCTTCGTTAACTCTTTGTTTCCAAAACAGAATCTTGACGGTGATTCGCTGCTGACTCAAAATCCCGCCTCAACAGTTTCCCTGGGGGGCGTATGCGTACCAACAAGACCCGCGCGGGCACACGCGCGGCTGCAAAAAAATCTGCTTCGAAGCCGGCAGCACCGAAGCGGAAACTGAACAAACTTCCGGTCAATACGATCATCAACGGTGACAGCATCGAGGCGCTTTCAAAGCTGCCGGATGCATCTGTTGATCTGATCTTTGCCGACCCGCCCTACAATCTGCAGCTCGAAGGCGAGTTGCTGCGGCCCAACAACACGCGTGTTGATGGCGTTGATCAGGAATGGGACCAGTTCGCGTCCTTTGCTGAATACGACAAGTTCACCCGCGCGTGGCTGGCGGAAGCACATCGAGTGCTCAAGCCGACTGGGACAT
>JANQMQ010000199.1 GCA_028279995.1 Candidatus Phaeomarinibacter sp.
TCCTGTCCAAATCCCTCGCCCGCGTTCAGCCCTCTGCCACCATCGCGGTGACCCAGAAGGCCCGCGATCTCAAGGCTCAGGGGCGCGACGTTATCGGCCTTGGCGCCGGTGAACCGGATTTCGATACGCCTGACAACATCAAGGCTGCCGCCGTTGACGCAATCAGTCGGGGCGAGACCAAATACACCGCCGTCGACGGCATCCCCGAACTGAAGGAAGCGATCGCCGCCAAGTTCAAACGCGAGAACGGCATCGACTATTCAGCGGACGAGTGTTTCGTGGCGCCGGGCGGCAAGCCGATCATCTACAACGCCATGATGGCGACCCTGAACCCGGGCGACGAGGTCGTGATCCCGACACCGTACTGGGTGAGCTATCCGGACATCGTCCTGCTCGCCGGCGGTGAGCCGAAGTTTGCGCAGACGACCATCGAGACCAGCTTCAAGCTGACCCCGGAAGCGCTGGAAGCCGCCATCACGCCCAAAACCAAGTGGCTGATCTTCAACTCGCCGTCCAACCCGTCGGGCGCCGCCTATTCGCGCGATGAACTCAAGAAGCTGACGGACGTACTGATGAAGCACCCGCATGTGTGGGTGCTGACGGATGATATGTATGAGCATCTCGTCTATGACGATTTCGAATTCGTGACGCCGGTACAGGTGGAGCCGGGCCTCAGGGATCGCACGCTCACCATGAATGGTGTGTCCAAGGCCTATGCCATGACAGGCTGGCGTATCGGCTACTGCGCTGGACCGAAGGAGCTCATTGGCGCGATGCGCAAGCTGCAGTCGCAGTCCACCTCCAATCCCACAAGCATCAGTCAGTGGGCCGCCGTTGAAGCGCTCAACGGCACGCAGGATTTCATTCCGAAGAACGCCGCTGTGTTCAAGGAGCGTCGTGATCTCGTGGTCTCGATGCTGAACCAGGCCAGCGGCATCGAATGCCCGACACCCGAAGGCGCATTCTATGTCTACCCGTCCTGCCGCGGCCTCATCGGCAAGAAGACAGAAGACGGCAAAGTCATCGACAGTGACGAAGCCTTTGCGACCGCACTGCTGGAGCAGGAGGGCGTCGCCGTCGTGCATGGTGAAGCTTTCGGTCTGTCGCCGTTCTTCCGCATCTCCTACGCCACCTCAACGCAGGCGCTTGAGGATGCCTGCGCCCGTATCCAGCGCTTCTGCGCGAGCCTGAAATAGGGTCGGGCGGATTGCCGACACGTCTGAAGGGCGGCCCTTGGTGGCCGCCTTTCTTTTGGCTTGATATTGTTATGTTATAACATTATGAGTTCGCGCTCGAATTCATTTGAGGATCCAGACAAAGGGGGCGGAACCATGAAACCGCATGTAATGAAAAGACTGGCGGCAACAGCGATTGCTGCGGGAAGCTGCGCGATGCTTGCAGCACCTGCGCAGGCCAGCGGCGGCATTTTTGAAGTCATCCATCCGGAAGTGGTGGAAGGCGGATTTGAATTTGAATCGCTCAACACCCTTTTCACCGATGACCTGCCGACAGGTGAGGAGCGCTCGGTCCACGAGATTGCCCTGGGTGTCGGTGTGACGGACTGGTGGAAGACGGTTGCCGCGTTCGAGATCGCCAACCCTGAGGATGAAACCGCAGAGCTTGAAGCCTTTGAATGGGAAAATATCTTCGTCCTCTGGCAGGGCGGCGAGAGCGGCGGACATGATCATGACCACGATCACGACCATGGCCACGGGCATGGTGGTCCGGTCGTCGGCTTCTATGCGGCGCTCGAGGTGCCGAACAAGGATGGCATCGAGAAGGGCGCGCTGGCGCTGGGACCCATCGCGGAATTTGGTGTCGGTTCCTTTTCCATCATCGGTAACCTGTTCGTCGAAGTGCCGTTTGAAGACGACAAGGATGCCGGACTTGGGTATGCGCTGAGCGCCAACACGCCGATTGCTGACAGCTTCAAGATTGGTGTTGAAGCCCATGGCGATGTTGAAGAAGCCTTTGGTGACGCACCTGACCTCAAGGATCAGACACACTATTTCGGTCCGGCGATCTACTACGACGCTGATCTTGGCCGTGGCCGCGTTCTTGAAACCCGCTTCGCTGTACTGCCGGGTCTGACAGACGACGGCAGCCGGGATCTTGCTCTGTCCCTCAACGCAGAGCTGAAATTCTAACCCCCCAGACCGGAAGGCAGTTGCCATGACTCTCGAGTCCTCACATATCGGGTCTGACGGCCGCCTTCCGGTCACTGTTCTGTCCGGGTTTCTCGGTGCCGGAAAGACCACGCTCCTCAACCACATCCTGAATAATCGCGAAGGCCGCCGCGTGGCGGTCATTGTGAATGACATGAGTGAGGTGAATATCGACGCCGACCTCGTGCGTGAAGGAGACGCCGGGCTTAGCCGCACGGATGAAACCCTCGTCGAGATGACGAACGGCTGCATCTGCTGCACCCTGCGCGAAGACCTGCTCCTTGAAGTGCGCCGTCTGGCTGAGGAGGACAGGTTCGATCATCTGGTGATCGAGTCCACAGGCATATCCGAGCCGCTTCCTGTTGCTGCAACCTTCGACTTTCGCACCGAGGAAGGTGAAAGCCTCTCCGACATGGCGCGGATCGACACCATGGTGACGGTTGTCGACTCGGCAAGCCTGCTGAATGACTATGCATCGCAGGACTTCCTGCGGGATCGCGGCGAGTCTCTCGGCGATGATGATACACGCTCGCTGGTTGACCTTCTGGTCGATCAGATCGAGTTTGCCGATGTCGTCCTTTTGAACAAGGCTGACGCTGCAACACCGCAGCAGATGGACGCTGCACGAAAGATCGTCCGTAGCCTTAATCCGGATGCGGATGTTCTGGAAACCACTGAGTCCCGGGCGCCTCTGGCACGCGTCCTCGATACCGGACGTTTCGATTTTGAGAAAGCTCAGGAACACCCTCTCTGGTTCAAGGAGTTGTTCGGGTTTTCAGAGCATGTTCCCGAGACCGAGGAATACGGCATTTCCAGCTTTGTCTATCGGGCACGCGCGCCGTTCGACCCGACGAAGTTTCATGAATTCATCAATTCGTCCTGGCCGGGGATCATCCGCACCAAGGGGCACTTCTGGCTTGCGACGCGGCCTGAATGGGTCGGCGAGCTGTCCCAGGCTGGTGCGCTGGTGCGCACCGAGGCGCTTGGCTTCTGGTGGACGGCTATCCCCAAGGAGCGGTGGCCGGATCACCAGGCATGGCGCGATCACCTGTATCAGAACTGGGACGAGAAGTTCGGCGACCGACGCCAGGAGATCGTCTTCATCGGGACTGATTTCGACGAAGCGGCGATCCGTGCGCAGCTCGATGCCTGTTTGGTTCCGTTGTCGCGCAATGGCGGATTGGAAATTGCTCGCTGGTCAAAGATGCCTGACCCATTCCCCGAGTGGCGGCGCGGTGAGGCCGCTGAGTGATGAAGACTGCGGCTGCACATACAGATGGTGCCCGGCTGCATGACACTCCATGGATAAGCCTACCGCGACATGAGCAGGTACCGTTTCAGGCGGCTGCCTGGCTGGACGCGCTTGAGCCTGAGCATCTTCCTGACGGTCGGTTCGAGTGTGGATCCGGCGACGTGGCGATCGGCATCACAGCGCTGCTGGCGACGGCTAAAACGCCGCCATCAGGATGGCAGAGCTGGCTTGCAGACGACTGTGCAGCACTTGCAGACGGCTTTGCGCGGCAAATGGGCGTTGAGCGCGTCTGCGTGCGGCTTGACCGGATCGCCGACAATGCCTGCAGGCGCATCCACGCCGACGTCGCGACGGCGCGGATGGTATGCAGCTATCGCGGGCCATCTACATGCATTGTGCCTGGATCACATGTGAGTACCGCTGCCGAGAGTCCCGACGACTATTCCGGGCCCTTCCTGACCCCTGATCGGTTCGAGGCTGCAATTCTACCGGGCACTCTTTCAGCCGCGCCGACTTTGCATCGGTCTCCCCGCATTGAAGGGAGTGGCCAGGTCAGGCTGCTTTTGGTTGTGTCTCCCGCAGGGACCTGAGCGCCAGACGCTCGCCTAGTAGCCCATCTGCGCGATCTGCTGCTGAAGGGCTGAAATGCGCGAGCTTGGAATCGGGTGCGTGGACATGAACTCCGGCGGCCGTCGACCGTTTCCTTCCTGCAGCATTTTTTGCCACAGGGCCACCGACTGGTGGGGGTTGTACCCGGCACGGGTCATGTAGGTGAGCCCAAGGGAATCTGCCTCACGCTCATGGGCGCGGGAGTACGGAAGAAGCACGCCGAATTGCAGGCCAAGGCCCAGGGCCGAGATCAGCGGAGCACCATAGCTGACATCAGACGCAGCCACGGCAACCTGAGCGGCAGTCATCCCAACCTGGCTGGCAAGCTGCTGGCTGTATCGCTCGGCGCTGTGTCGAGCCCGGACATGCCCAACCTCATGGCCGATGATGGTGGCGAGCTGCGCATCATTGTCTACAAACTCCATCATGCCAGTATAGAAGCCGACTTTGCCGCCCGGCAGCACGAACGCATTCTTCTCGTCAGATTCAAATGTTTCGTATTCCCAATTCACGTTGTTCATGTTGGCGGCTGTGGTGACCTTGCGACCGATTCCACGCAGCCGGTTTGAGTATTTCGGGTTGCGGGAAATCTTTTCCTTCTTCTTGATGTCGCTCCAGGCGCGTGAAGCCAGTGAGGCCATCTCACCATCACTAACGAGCATCAACTGGTTGCGCCCCAACTGCTCGTTGTACGCACAGCCGGTAAAGGCAACCACGGAGCCTGCGGCTATGCCCATGAGAATTTCGCGGCGGTTCATGCGAATGGGTTTGATGGACCGATCAAGTGTCACAAACGGACGGTTTGTGACTGTCTGGTCGCCCTGATTTACGTCCTGCGATGACATGGCGGTGTCCCCTTCAAACAAAACAGGTGGCGGGCAAGTAACGCGCGAGCACTATCCTTTACACATCTTTACTATAACGGTTTTGCGGCGAATGCGTGAATACCTATGCTCCTGCGCCATCACGGCGGATGGCAAGTCTCTCTCGCAGCTGTGATTTGCCCTTTTCCCGTGGTGCGCCATCATTGTGCACAGCAACAACCACCGGCCGCGAAAAGGGTTCCGCACCAATGCTCATCAAACGTCCCCGTAGCTGGGAACTGTCCGAAAACCAGGTGACACCGGAAGATGTGTTCCTCAACCGGCGCGCCTTTCTGCGCGGAACGACGGCAAGCATCGCCGGTGCTGCCACGCTCGCCGTCGCGGGCTGTGGCGAAGCCTCGGAAAGCATGGCGGCAGCGTCAGACCTGGAAGCGGAGCTGACGGCCAAGGCTGCCGAACTGTTTCCCTATGAGGCCAACACATCCATTCCGGTGGACCGTCCGGTTACCGATGAGGAAGTGTCGTCCACCTACAACAACTTCTATGAGTTTGGCTCGCACAAGCGCATTTCACGAGCAGCTGAAGCGTTGGTGTCCCGCCCGTGGAAAATCGAGATCACCGGAGAAGTCGAGGAGCCGATCACCCTCGATGTGGACCAGCTGATTGCGCAGATGCCGCTGGAAGAGCGCATCTACCGCCATCGCTGCGTGGAAGCATGGTCCATGACCGTGCCGTGGTCCGGCTTTCCGCTCGCTGCGTTGGTGGATTTCGCAAAGCCCAAATCCACGGCGCGTTACCTGAAAATGCAGACCTTCATGGAGCCGAGCGTCGCCAGCGGCCAGAAGCAGGTCTGGTACCCTTGGCCCTACACCGAAGGCCTCACCATGGCCGAAGCCCGCAACGAGCTGGCTTTCATGGCGACCGGCATTTACGGCAAGCCATTGGGTGAGCAGTTCGGCGCGCCCATACGGCTGGCTGTGCCCTGGAAGTATGGCTTCAAGTCCATCAAGTCGATTGTGAAATTCGAGTTCACGGGCAAGAAGCCGCTGAGCTTCTGGGAAGAGATCGCGCCGAAGGAATATGGCTTCTGGGCCAATGTGAACCCGGAAGTGCCGCATCCGCGCTGGAGCCAGGCGACGGAAGAAGTGCTGGGCACCGGGCGCCGGGTGCCGACGCTGCTCTACAATGGCTATGAGGAGCAGGTGGCATCACTCTACAAGGGCCTCGAGGGGCAGAACCTCTTCCGCTAGGATTCTGTTTCTCCACTTTACCCTCAGTTTTCCAACCCTTCACGGTGTGTGGATTCTGGCCTTGAAATAGATTAGAATAATTCCAATCTATTGCGAGCGGTCAGACAAGCCGCCTGAGCTACACATCCAATGAGAGCCTTAGGAAGGCCGAAAGAGGGGTTGCCATGAGTGTTGCGATCAATATCGGTATCAGTGAAGCAGACCGGGAAGCTACCGCCGCCGGTCTGTCCCGCGTGCTGGCGGACACCTACACGCTTTATCTCAAGACCCACAATTTCCACTGGAACGTG
>JANQMQ010000222.1 GCA_028279995.1 Candidatus Phaeomarinibacter sp.
ACCGGCCTGATTGGTGTCGCCGAGGATCACATCTTCCACGGCGTCGCCGTCGATGCCTGAGCGCTTGAGCACTTCGCGGATGGGGGCAGCGGCGAGTTCATCGACGCGCAGGCGGGACATGGCACCGCCATGCTTGCCAAAGGGGGTGCGGACACCATCAAAGATGACGGGAGTGGACATGGCGCTGCCTCCAGCTGATTGAACGTTTGCCCGATGGCTTAAGCCGGTTGCGGCAACTGCGCAAGTTTACGCGCCTGCCGGCGCATGCGTTTTTCAAGTCGGGGTCGATAGGGCTCGGTGGCATAGGCCGACACGGATGCGTAGTAGCCATGCAGGGTCTGCGCTTCAAATGCCTCATTGACCATGCGGCCCGCGGCCCAGACGGACATGGCGCCGATGAAGGACATGAATATTTGCCGCCCGAGGACTTCTGGTGAAGTTCCCTTAACCAGCATCCCGGCGGCCGCGGCTTCACGCATCAATCCGATTTGCACCTGATCGGGCGTCGGCCCCTCATGGGCACTGCCGACACCTGCGGGACCGCCGAGGCGCAGGACCACGTCCTTGTAGAGGCGTTCACGCGTCAGGAATATCCCGGTGCAGATGCGGACAGCTTCGGCCCCGCGTTCAAGGGGGGTGCCCCTGGTCAGCGCCTCAACCTCACGGCGGAAGGTCTCCATGCTGCGCACCATCACGGTTGTCAGCAATTGCTCGCGGGTGCCGGCGAGGTTGTAGATCGTCGGTGCGGAAAAGCCCGCCGCCTCGGCGATGGCTTCGGTTGTCACTGCGGCTTCACCATGCAGGTCAATCAGATCCTCGGTTACATCGAGAATGTGATGCAGGCGGTCGCGCTTCTGCCGTGCCCGCAGACTGGTGTCCGGGGGCGGCGTCGTGCTGCGACTCAATTCACTTGCAATGGCCATGGTCAATTTATACATTCCTAAAAACTTTTAGTCGACTAAAAGAAAGGTCCGCCTCAATGGAATTCGTCCGTACCCCTGAGAGTCATTTCGAGAATCTGCCGGACTGGCCCTATGCGCCGCACTACCTCGAATGGGAAGGCCTGCGCGTTCACCACATCGATGAAGGGCCGAAGGATGCGCCGGTGGCGTTGCTCACCCATGGGGAGCCGACTTGGGCGTATCTTTCTCGCAAGATGATCCAGCCGCTGCTTGATCTGGGGTTCCGTGTCATCGCGCCGGATCTGGCGGGCTTCGGCCGGTCGGACAAGCCGGTGGATGACAATTGGTATGTGATCGAGCGGCACTGCGAACGGCTACGGCATCTGATTGAGACGCTTGATCTGAAAGACATCACTGTCTTTGTGCAGGACTGGGGCGGGCCGACAGGGCTGCGGCAGGCGGTCGACATGGCGGAGCGGTTTTCGCGGATTGTCATCATGAACACCTGGCTGCATCACGAAGGCTACGCGTATTCCGATGGGATCAAGTTCTGGCGGGACTCGGCCTGCAACCCGCTGTGGCTTGCGGCCATGGAAGGATACTTTCCGTCCGGCGCGATTGTTGCGCTTTCAGCGCAGCGTCCTGATGCGGACCGCGAGGCGATCAGACAAGCCTATGAGGCGCCGTTCTTGGATGGGGGCGAAAGCCGTGCGGGGACGCGCCGGTTCCCCTGGTGCATTCCCAACTGGGAGTATGAGGCCGGCAATGGCAAGGATCAGGAACGGTGCTTTGAAGCGCTGAAGACGCCGGGTAAGCCGGTGCATGTGATCTTCGGCGATGCGGATGGTGTGTTCACGGCGGAGTGGGGCAAGCAGTGGGCGTCGATGATCGAGGGTGCCACGTTCGACACAATTCCGCAGGCCGGACACTTTGTGCAGGAAGAGGCAGGAGACGAGGTGATTGAGATTTTTGCGCGGCGTGCAGGCCTCAAAAGTTGAGGCTAAGACTGACTCTCATTCGCCAAAATTCTTGTTCGTCAAAGAGGGCTCCTGCACTAGGTTCTGACTCATAGGGGCGAAACAGGTGTGTTTCGCCCGACTTTTATTTTGAGAAGGAACATGCCGCGATGAAGGGCGAAAAGGTCATCATTGACCACCTCAACAAGATTCTCAAAAACGAACTGACGGCGATCAATCAGTACTTCCTGCACTCGAGGATGCTCGGCGACTGGGGCCTGACCAAGCTGGAGGAGCATGAGTACGACGCCTCCATTGATGAGATGAAGCACGCCGACCAGATCATCAAGCGCATCCTGTTCCTTGAAGGCCTGCCCAATCTGCAGGATCTGGGTCAGCTGCGCATCGGTGAAAATGTCGAAGAGATTCTTGCGAGCGATCTGGCGGTTGAGATTGAGGCCGTGGCGGACCTCAAGGCGGCGATCATTGATTGTGAAGACAAGCGCGATTTTGTGAGCCGTGAGTTGTTCACCTCAATTCTTGATAGTGAAGAAGAGCACGTCGACTGGATCGAAACCCAACAGAGCCTTATCGAGAAGATGGGGCTTCAGAACTACGTTCAGTTGCATACCGAATCCACCGGCCCAGAAGGCTAGGCGTCTTTTCGGATACATCAGTGGATTGCTTCTCAGGCGCGTCGCCAGGAAACTGGCGGCGCGTTTTTGCGCGCGTGTCCCGTTCAAGCTGGGCGCGCCACAGAAACATGAGCGTCAGTCCGCTGCGTTGCTGAAAGCGGAGTGGGAGGCCGCGCGGTTTGCGTGGACCTGCTCGACGATCTCAGTGGCTGTATCCAGGCAACTGCCGCAATTGGGACCGTTGCCCAATGCCTCATAGGCTTCACACGCGGTGCGGGCGCCCTTGCGGGCGGCATCGGCGATCTGGCTATCGCGGTAGGCATTGCAACTGCAGACAAACATCGTCGGAAACCCTCGAGTCTCTGGTGATGTAGAGACAATAATGAGAGCTATTCTCATTTTCAAGGGTTTCCGGCGGTGACGGTTAATCTGTCGCAGCCTTTCCGGCAGATGCAGGCACAAAAAAGCCGCCGCCAGCGTTTTGAGGCTGGAGGCGGCAATCTGTTTGGGCTGGCGCCTTTGGAAAGCGCCGACCGTGTCCCTACTCCTCGACGGAGGTCTTCACGAAGGTGGCGGCGTAGTACATCTCGCCGTCAAAGAGGATTTCCGGATCGCCGAGACCGTCCGTCACCTGAAACTGCCGCGGGGTGATGCCACCGTCGAGGCGGTACCCCTTTTCGGCCATGTGGCGACGGTGAAATTCCATCGCGGCCGGGGTGAATTCCTTGGCCAGAACGGTGATGCGGTCAGGCAGGTTTTCGTCGGACATCTGGTCAAAAGCCTTCTTGAAATTCCGGGTCAGAATCCGGTTTTGAATGCGGGCGGAGTATGGCGAAAACGGTGTGGAATGTCGATGGTGACGCGGTGTTTTGCGGGTGCCGGTCAGCCCGCGCGCATCCCGCGTATCAGGGTGGAGACCATGTCCGCAGCAAGGGTTTCAGCATCGCCCCAGTCAAATTCAGGAATGGTGATGAGATTCAGGGCGGTGCCTGTGATCGCGGTGATGATCATGTGGGTGATGCGTTCCGCGTCTGCCGGATGCACGGTCCCCAAGGCCACGGCTTCTGCTGCGGCTTCGTGGATCTGGTCAATGCCGGAGAGGCTGGTGGAGGTCCGCGCAAAGTAAACATCGTCTACGGATTGCAGGCGGTCTTCGATGAGGAAGATGGCGCGGAAGTCATCCGGGCGGTCGAGCCAGAAGCGGATCATGGTGCGGCCCAGCGCCTCCAGCCGGTCCAGCGGGTCCGCATGCCCTGCGGCTGTGCGGGCCATGATGTCGGCCAGGTCCAGAAAGATCTCCTCCCAGACTAGATGCAGGATCGCGCGCTTGTTGGGGAAGTAGGCATAGATGGCGGCAGGCGCGCAGCCTGCCTGTGTCGCCAGCTTGCGCATGGACACGCCCTCATAACCTTCCGACGCAAAGAGGTCGCGGGCGGCCTGCCTGATGCCGGCGCGCATCTGCTCGGTGTCTTCGGCTGACCGCTTGGGGCGGCCGCGGGACGCGCGGGGTGCGGAGTTCTGTGACATGGTCTTGATTAAAATAAACGCGTTTACTAAATTACTGGCAACAGCCGGATAGGCAAGCCCGAATCCGGCTCTTTTCGGGAGGATAGAGCATGAGCGATCTGGAAGGTGCAATCGACCGCACGGTTGATGTAGCGGTGGTCGGGGCCGGAATGGCCGGGATCAAGGCGGCGCTTGAACTTGAAGCCCGCGGGATGTCGGTGTGTCTGCTGGAAGCGCGCGACCGGGTCGGCGGACGGCTGAAGCCGGGCCACATTGCCGGGCACAAGATCGACAAGGGTGGCCAGTGGGTTGGCCCGCAACAGAAACTGCTGCTGGCGGAAGCGCAGGCGCAGGGCGTTGAGAAGTATGACCAGTACAACACCGGCAAGTCGGTGCTGCACTACAAGGGCGCGATCAAGAACTCGAACAGCGAACTACCGAAGATGCCGCTGGTGTCTCTGCTGGAGTTGCAACGTGTCGTCTCCAAGCTGGACAAGCTCGCCTACACGCTGCCTGCGGACGCGCCTTGGACGGTGCGCGATGCGGAGGCGTTGGACAGCCAGACCTTCGAAAGCTGGATCCAGGCCAATGTGTGGACTGAAGCGGCGCGCGAGTTCTTGCGGATCGTCACACGCTCGCTCTTTTGCTGCGAACCCAAGCATGTGTCGTTTCTCTATTTCCTGGATTACGTTCGCGGCGGCGAGGGCATTGACGTGCTGACCGGCGTTTCCGGTGGTGCGCAGGAAGCGAAGTTTCGCGGCGGGGCACACCAGATCACCGAGAAGATGGCAGCCAAGCTCACGTCACCGGTGGTGTATGATGCGCCGGCACGCTCGATCCTGCAGCATGATGACGGTGTTGTGGTGATGACCGATCGCGGCACCGTGCGCGCCGACAGGGTGGTCATCGCGATCCCGCCGGCGCTGGCGAGCCGCATTGACTACGCCAATGGATTGCCGGTGCATCGCGACCATCTGATGCAGCGGATGCCCATGGGCACAGTCATCAAGGTGCATGTTGCGTATGACAAACCGTTCTGGCGGGACAAGGGTCTCTCCGGCATGGCGGTGAGCGATACGCTGGCGTGCAACGTGCTGTTTGATCAGAGTCCGGAAGACCTGTCCTGCGGGATTCTTGTCGGCTTCTTCGATGCGGATGCGGCGGCGGAGTACACGACCCAGGGAGACAACGCGAGGCGCAACGCGGTGATCGAGGCTGCGACGCAGTTCTTCGGCCAGGAAGCGCAGAACCCGATTGACTATGTGGACAATGACTGGCTGGCGGAAGAGTGGAGCAAAGGCTGCTATGTGGCGCATATGGCGCCGGGCGTCATGACCACCTTCGGTGCTGCCCTGCGTGAGCCGTGTGGCCGCATTCACTGGGCGGGCACGGAGACGGCGACGCAATGGCAGGGCTATATGGACGGCGCGCTGCAATCCGGCATTCGTGTGGCGGCGGAGATCGCCGAACAGCGGGGCCTGCGGATGGCGGCGGAGTAAACGGCCGAAACATCATCACTTCTGCCTGATGTTTGTGCGGACGCCTTGATTCTTGATGCGATCGCCGCAACCTGTGTGCGACCAGAACAGACAAGTCAGGGATCGCAATGCAAGCCGGCCACCTCAACGACCTGCCCGAACAAGTGGATATTGTTGTCGTCGGCGCCGGATTCGCGGGGTTGACGGCCGCGCGCGTGCTCGAAGCGAGAGGCCTTTCAGTCTGTGTCGTCGAGGCGCGGTCGCGGGCGGGCGGGCGTACCATGGCCGGAACAGTTGCCGGGGTTCCGGTTGATCTGGGCGGGCAGTGGCTGGGGACGCATCAGACGCTGATCATGGCGGAGGTCGCGGCTCAGGGCCTTACGCTCGACCGGCAATACGAGACCGGGCGTTTTGCCCTTCACCTGCTCGGCAAGAGGAAGAGTTTCAGCGAGGACGAGGACGGTCTGTCATTTGCGGCCTCGCGGGATCTGGTGCGCGCGCGGCATCGTCTTGATGCCATGGCGATGTCGCTGCCGGACGATGCCTGGCGTGGCGACATGGCCGGAACATGGGATGCGCAGACGCTGGAAACCTGGATTTCGCGCAACATGTGGACGACCGCGTCGGCGCAGTATCTGCGGCTCTTCGTGCGGTCCGTGTTTTCCTGCGAGACACAGCAGATGTCGCTGCTGTGCTTCCTCGACCAACTGCGTGCGGCAGGCGGATTTGAAGTTGCAGACGGCGTGGAAGGCGGAGCGCAGGAGTTCACCGTGCGCGGCGGCATGCAGCAGGTTGCCGAGGGAATTGCGCGCGACCTTCAGGGTCCGGTCTGCTTCGAATGGCCCGCACTGGCGCTTC
>JANQMQ010000229.1 GCA_028279995.1 Candidatus Phaeomarinibacter sp.
GCTCATGTTCAAATGGTCAGCAATTGTCCTGGGCGCACTCGCCACCCTGTACTACGCGGCAGCCTGGTACTTTGTTCCCGGCATGCTTGAACGCCCGAACAACCGGGTGGTTACATCGGATCTGAGCCCGGTGAGCCCAGCAGCGCTGGACCTTCATGCAAGGCTCACCATCGCCGATATGCATACGGATACCCTGCTGTGGAGCAGAGATGTCCTGGCCCGGGCTGACAGGGGACATGTGGACGTGCCGCGGCTCATCGAGGGCAATGTTGCGGTTCAGGTGTTCGCGGCAGTCACCAAAGTGCCGGCGGGTCTGAACTATGACGAAAACACCGCGGACAGCGACCAGATCACCCTCGCCGCGATTGCTCAGGCCTGGCCGGTCGCAACATGGGGCAGCCTTCTGGAGCGGGCCCTCTATCAGGCGGAGAAACTTCATCGGGCCGCAGACCAGTCACCCGATACCTTGAAAGTAATCCGCACACGGGCGGACATAGACGCCCTGCTGGCAGCGCGCGCCGGACGCAAATCCATTGTCGGCGGACTGCTTGCGACGGAAGGCGGGCATCCGCTGGAGGCCGATACCTCCAACATAGATGCGCTGTATGAAGCCGGATACCGGATGATCGGCCTTCACCACTTCTTCGACAATGCTCTTGGCGGGTCTCTGCATGGCATCACCGGCAATGGCCTGAGCGACCATGGCCGGTCGGTTGTGAGGGCAGCGGAAGAACGCCGGATGATCATCGATCTGGCCCATTCCTCCCCCAATGCGGTCGCGGATGTCCTGGACATGGCCACACGTCCGGTCGTTGTGTCCCACACTGGCGTCCGCGGGGCCGGCGACAGTGTTCGCAATCTCTCGGATGTCCTGATGAAGCGCATTGCCGGACAGGGAGGGCTGATCGGCATTGGATATTGGGAAGGCGCCGTATGCGATATCTCCCCGGACGGCGTGGCGGCAAGTATCGCTTATGCCATTGACCTTGTCGGCGAAGACCATGTGGCGTTGGGGTCAGACTATGACGGGGCCACCCAGGTCGCTTTTGATACTTCCCAGCTGGTACTCCTGACCGATGCCCTGCTCAGGGCCGGGCTGAGTGAGGAAACGATTGCAAAGGTGATGGGCGGCAATCTCATTGCGTTCCTGCGCGCAAACCTGCCCTCCGGCAGCGCCTAAGCGACACACCTTTAATCAACACTCATATGTGCCTATATTGAGGGTGTGTCAGGTCACACCTGACTATGGCGATAAACGGTCTGCGTAATAAACCTATCGGACCCGGGGGCAGTACCCGGCGCCTCCACCACAAACCTGTTGATATTGGGCATTTGGCCAACGGCGGGCTTCTGTGGGGGCGAACTAGGATCGACGAGGGCGTAAAGGCAGTTCTTTCGCTCGGCATGGTTCCGCCGTTATCGGGCCGACTTAGTAGTTGCAAACGACAACTATGCGGAAGCACGTCTCGCTGCCTAGCAGCGCGATTGGTTTCAAATTGAGCCTTAGCGGTTCGCGCCGTTAAGCGGGGTTCGAGGGCACCTGGCAACAGAAGCCCTCACTACCCCACCTAACGCAAGAAACGATCTACCAAACCAGTCGTTGTCGTTACGGATTGGCGATTGGTTGCATGCCACCTGCCGGTGTTTCGGGCGACCCTGTCTGAGATGTGGTGGCAACATCACTGGCAGCTGGTGCAGCCACAGGCGTCGTGGCGTCCGCTTTGCGGCGCATCGTGATATTCACTACTTCCTGATACTCGTTGTCGGCACCATTTGCAGAATCAACTATGGACGAAATGCCCGCAGTAAGGAGAAGGTCTACGGCGATGTTTGCGCCAACAGCAGATGACAAACCTGAGTTATTGTAGAATGTGGCGGTTTCATAGCCTTCTTTGGTGCAGCTGATGAGAATGTCGTGCTTGCTGCGACGCACATGCAAGGTGCCCGGCGTACTCGCTATAGATCCGATGGACTGTCCCTGGCGGACAAAGTCGCAGGTAGCCTCTGAAGGCGATGTGATAACTGTGATGTTCTGAGACGTCCCGCCAGTCATACTCGCACATCCGGCGAGCACCAGACTTCCAACAATTCCCAACCCCATACGCAACATAGTAAATCCCCTCAAAAGCTGAATCGCAGTCATATAGTGCAAACAGGCATTAATTTGTCCATTGGCGCGAATTTGGTTGAGTGGATTGAAAGGGATATGTTGCACAAAGACCTCTAATGTCATTTGCGCCAGCGGCCAGACAGGTTACATACGGGCGCACGCCAAAAGTCTCAGGGAGCGAACAGAAGTGCCAAGTGATTCAATCCAATACGACGTCCTTGCCCGCGAGGCGCTGCGTCATGTGGTGCACGATGTATTGGAGATGGCGCGACGCGAGGGACTGCCGGGCGAGCACCATTTCTTCATCACCTTCCAGACAACAGCTCCCGGTGTCTCCATGAGCGACGATCTGCGCAGTGACTTTCCGGAAGAAATGACGATTGTCCTCCAGCATCAGTACTGGGACCTGGAGGTCACCCCGGACCAGTTCAGCGTCAAGCTAGCATTTGGAGGGGTGCCGCGTGAGCTCGTGGTGCCGTTCAAGGCGGTAACCGCATTCTTTGATCCCAGTGTCCAGTTCGGCCTGCAGTTCACTGCCGCCCCCACGGAAGATGAACTCCCGGCTCAGGCCCTGAGCCCAGCCGAAGTCGACATATCAGAAGACGAGAAAACATCGGATGAGCCTGGCGAAGTCGTAAGTCTGGACGCCTTCCGCAAGAAGTAGCCGGCCTCCATACCTTTGGTGGCGCAGGAGACAACCGCGTGCTAAACCGCTGGCCGTTTAGATCAACAGCCAGACGAGTTGCCCCACTATGACCAGCACCCGCACCGAGACCGATAGCTTTGGCCCGCTGGAAGTCCCTTCCGAAAAGTATTGGGGCGCACAGACACAACGCTCTTTGGGCAACTTCAAGATCGGCACCGAGACCATGCCAAAACCGATGGTCCGTGCCCTTGGCATCGTCAAGCGCTCCGCTGCTCTTGCAAACATCGCCCTGGACAACATCGACAAGAAAACCGGCGATGCCATAGCTGCAGCTGCCCTAGAAGTGGCGGAAGGCAAGCTGGATGACAACTTCCCCCTGGTCGTTTGGCAGACAGGCTCTGGCACCCAGTCCAACATGAACGCCAATGAGGTCATCGCAAACCGCGCCATTGAAATGCTCGGCGGCGAGATCGGCTCAAAGGACCCGGTTCATCCAAATGACCATGTGAACCGCTCACAATCCTCCAACGACACCTTCCCCACCGCCATGCATATCGCCGCAGGCGAGGAAGCAAGCCACACACTGATCCCGGCTCTGCAGAAGCTCCGCAATGCTCTAAACGACAAGGCAAAGGAATGGGCGGAGATCATCAAGATCGGTCGTACTCACACCCAGGATGCCACGCCGCTGACACTGGGACAGGAGTTCTCGGGCTATGTGGCTGCCGTGGAAAACGGAATCCGCCGCGTCGAGCAGGCCTTGCCGGCCGTCTTCCAGCTTGCCCAGGGTGGCACGGCTGTGGGCACCGGCCTCAATGCAAAGATCGGTTTTGCGGAAAAATTTGCCGAAGAAGTTGCGAGCCTTACAAAGCTCCCGTTTGAAACGGCGCCCAACAAGTTTGAAGCCCTCGGCACTCATGACGCCATGGTCGAGCTGTCCGGCGCTCTCAACACTGTTGCCGTCAGCCTGTTCAAGATTGCCAACGACATCCGCTTCCTCGGCTCAGGCCCCCGTTCCGGCCTTGGCGAACTGGCCCTGCCTGAAAACGAACCCGGATCATCCATCATGCCGGGCAAGGTGAACCCGACCCAGTGTGAAGCGCTGACAATGGTCTGCACTCAGGTCATGGGCAATCACACCACCACGACCATCGCCGGCAGCCAGGGTCATTTTGAACTCAATGTCTACAAGCCTGTGATCGGCTACTCGGTCCTTCAGTCGATCCGCCTGATTGCCGATGCGTCGGTCAGCTTCACGGACAATTGCGTCATCGGCATCGAACCGCGCAAGGACAACATCGCAGATCTCATGAGCCGTTCGCTCATGCTGGTTACGGCGCTTGCCCCCAAGATCGGCTACGACAATGCGACCAAGGTCGCAAAGACTGCCCACAAGAACGGGACGACCCTCAAGGAAGAGGCCATCGGTCTTGGCTTCGTGACAGAGGAAGAATTCGATGCAGTGGTACGTCCGGAAAACATGATCGGACCGTCCGCCTAGCCACGAGGACTCACAGGCAATGCCCGCGGAAATCAAAAGATCCGTGACGCTTTCCGGCCACCGGACATCCATCACGCTTGAACCAGAATTCTGGTCAGCGCTGAAGGAAATTGCCTGTACGCGAAAGATATCCGTCAACGAACTTGTTCGCCGGATAGATGAAGGCCGCGATGATCAGGATCCTCGCGGTCTTTCAAGCGAAGTGCGCGTGCACATACTTGCCCATTTCAAGACGGCTGCCGCATGTGAAGCCACAGCTAAGGGGTAGCGCTTTCAGCTTCCCCAGTTTCGGGCATGTCCAGAATGACCCGCAACTCCTTGGACGCATCACCGCCAAGGGCTTCAATGTCTTTCTCCAGGAGACGGCGGCTCGCAAAGGCCTCCAAGTCCACCGTATTGACCGTTCGCTCGGGGTCAAAGAAGTCGCCGGCAAACACAATCTTTGCAGCTGGTGCGCCTTCTGGTTCCATCAGCGAAAATGATGTCTCGATGTCCAGCGCCGTACGTCCGATATCGGCAAAGGCAGCCGATTTTCCGGTGGCCGCATCCGCAGTCAGGCGAATGTCCGGCGCACGCACCACACCAGCCGTAACAGCGATGCGCCCCGAAATGTCATCATAAGGTGTTGCACCCGCATTCAGCGTTGCTTCCGCCAAGGGCACAAAATCCTCGCTGCGCTCAAGCTGCATCAGTCCATCTGAAAGGGCCGCAAGGTCGACACCGGAGAGGGTACCGTTCTCGATCTGAAAAGTACCCTCGCCTTTCAGCGAGGACACCAAAGCCAGTGCACTCAAACCACTGCCCGTCAGCGACAGTTCAAACGACGCATCGCCGGTGCCCAGAACTCCAAAGCCAAAGGCCTCACTGGCAACGCCTGCATCAATGTTCGTTCCTGCAACACTGACATCAACTGACATGCCGCTGGAAGCAGCAACCGTGAGGGCACCCCGAACTTCGCCGCCCAGCACCAGTGCACGGGCATCCGTCATCGTCAGCTTCCCGTCATTCAATATGCCGCTGAGCGCCAGTTGATCCGCCTGCACGGCGCCGGCCACGACCCCGCTGCCGTCGATCTTGAACTCAAGATCTGCAAGGTCCAGCCAGCTGGTGTCGAGAAGATCAGCACTCCAGTAGGCATCTTCATCAGACGGATCTTCGGTTTCCGCTTCGTCAGCCGGGTGGCCGAAATACGCGCCGGTCGCAAGGCCATGAAGAAGATCCAGATCCACTTCACGCGACGTCACATTCAGGCTGGCCTGCGGGCGCGGCTCCTCCGGGTTGACCCGCCCGTCTGCGGTCACATCGAAGGCTCCATCCACCCCTTCAATACGGATGATGGCGGACTGGACGTCATACCCTGCACCGTCATAGGTCAGCCCACCTTCAACGCTTGCTGTACTGATGTCCCTCAGGGAGTAGCCGGCGGCACGGGCCACCGCTTCTGCAACCGGTGTATCGAACGACACATCAAGCGCGTAGGTCACAGCCGGAGATGTGGTATCGACCTTCCCCGCGACGGACCCGTTAAGGCCTGCCGTCGAGGCTTGGATCGCGACGGCAATGGGAGCGCCGAATGCTCCTTCGACAACCGCGGTGACCGTCTGTGGCGTGTCTGCGGCGATAAGGGGAACTTCTTCCTGCCCGTCCGTGTCCGGAATATCCTCCCCCGTCAATCCGCCAAGCGCTGTGGCAACGCGGACGAGCTTGTCCCAGCGGTCTGCGGTGAAAGTTGAGGTGACGGCAAAGGCTGCGTTCGCATTTCCGCGATCACCGGGCACAAACTGGCCCTCGGTCTCGAACTGCACATCGCCGGCCCGCCCCAGCGCCGAGAAACCGACGGTTTCTGAGGTTCCTGTTTCAGGGTCCTCCGCCGCAGCCTCATCCGGCCACTGTGCCTGGACACTCATCGACAAAGAAGACAGTCCCTCCCGCGACGCGTCCGGCAAAGGCAACAGACC
>JANQMQ010000257.1 GCA_028279995.1 Candidatus Phaeomarinibacter sp.
CGACCCTTCCACCAGCACTGCTCCTCAGCCTTAAGGCCTCGTTGGCCAGGAGTTGCGTGTCATCTGCATCAAGGACTTCCACCGCGTCCGGAAGCACATCAAGTGTATCCGCCAGCAGTCGCACACCATCGGCAGCTTTCATGAGGGTTGCACATGCGGTCGCAAGATCTGCGGCACCGGCAAAGGCGTCCACACCGTTGCCGCACATGAAGCCCAGAAGCTGACCGCTCGATGACCGGATCGTTTCCACATTCGCAGCTTTGCCCTGCCGCCATTCGATCAGGAGAGCTTGCTGGTCTTCAGTCACTGTCTCGGGCTGAATAAGGCCAGCAGGTCCAATCCAGCGATTGGTCCGGGCCTCATAGACCGCAATGTCTGACAGGCCGGGAACAGCCTGAGCGGCACGCACCAGTCCCGCGATGCCTGCGACTGTCGCTGTTTCCTGCCGGTCCTTGAATTTTTGCATTTTGCATCTCCTGATTGGTCCAAGGAGAGCAGTTACCGGACCAGACCTCACAATGAGGCAGGCGCCCTAACAAAAATGAAACAAAATCAGTGCTGTAACCGAAAGACGACAACACTTAGCCAGAAATGGACCACTTCAAATCTGTTGCATATTGCAACACCTATAATTGCAATATGCAATGGTTGACGCAAATTGGGAGACGCCAACTATTGCATATTGCTTGTCCGCTGGTCTTGGGGGCTACCAGCAGATACCGTCATATCCAGGCCACGCGGGCGTTTTTGGCCATAGGCGGGCGAGGTCCACAATGCGGACTTCTCCCTTGCGCGCCTCCACAGCACTGGCAAATGCAGGGTCAGCATGAGCCAGTATCACCGTGTCGGCTGCTTGAACCGCATCATTGGCGCTTTGAGCCACAAGCTTAGGCATTCGGGCTGCGAGGCTATCGGCATCGCCATCAGCAGCCTTTGAGTGCGCCAGGTGGTGGGCGAGGGCAGTATCAAGATCGAGGTTCTCATCGAACACCCTCACATCGAGGCCTTCCGCCAACATCATTTCCAACAGGGTGAGCATGGGACTCTCCCGCAGATCGTCCGTCCCCTTCTTGAAAGTCAAACCCAGCAGCGCCACCGTTTTGGGCTTGGCGCGCTGAACAAGCGACATGGCATGAAGAATCTGGCTGTCATTGCTTGAATGCAGAGAGTCGATCAGTGGCGCGTCCACGCTCATCGTCCTTGCCAGTTTAGACATCCCGCGCACGTCTTTCGGCAGGCAGGATCCCCCAAAGGCGAAGCCGGGCTTCATGTAGTAGGGCGAGATGTTGAGCTTCGTATCCTGTACGAACACGTCCATCACTTCGTGACTGTCGACACCACAGGCCTTGGCAAGGCGTCCGACTTCATTTGCAAAGCAGACCTTGGTTGCATGCCACGTGTTGTCCACATACTTCACCATCTCCGCTGCTTCAATGCTGGTGAACAGGACATTCTCGTCAACTCCAGCATAGATGTCGGCAATGATGCGCTTCGTCCGGTCATCAGATGCCCCGACAACCGTCTTGGGAGGATTGTAGAAGTCCTCGATCGCCGTGCATTCCCTCAGAAATTCCGGGTGAAACGCGATGCCGAAGTCTTCGCCCATGATGCCGCCGGACTCCTTTTCGATGATCGGGCCCAGAATCTGTCGGCATGTGCCAGGCGGGATTGTCGAGCGGAAGGCAATAACGTGAAACTCTTTCTTAGCCCGAATGGCCTTGCCGATGTTCCGGGCGACGTCTTCGACATATTTGATGTCGCAGCTGCCATCTTCACGGCTGGGAGTACCGACACAGACAAAACTCACCGAGCTGTTGAAGACGGCGTATTCGGCATCGCCGGACACGCCGATCAGATTGGCATCGACTCCTTTTGACAGAAGCTCATCAAGCCCTGGTTCCACCATCATGGCTTTGCCGCGAGATAGCAGGGCGGTTTTGCGTACGTCGGGATCAACACCGATCACACGGTGTTTCGTGTCTGCAAGGCAGGCGGCCGATACTGCGCCAACATATCCAAGACCAAAGACGCTGATGCTGGATTTGAAGGCCGGCTCGTGAGCGGGACGTCCGCCCGGCCGGTTCACGATTCTGCGGCGCACGCGCTCGTTTGCAAGATCAATAATGCTCATGACTGTCCTCATCGGTTGACGTATCTGCCGAATGAGTTGCAGTGCAGGTGCCAAATTGTTCCGGGACAGAAACTCGCAGCAAACCTTGGTTTAATGCGTGATGCTCCGTCTCTCCTGGCCTGAGAGGTCATGCGGTTTGCAAAACGTCATTCAGCAAATTGCGAAAAGGGGGAGGGGGTGGGCCTCTGCGCACAGACAGATGTGTGTGCCGCGAATAATCGCCTGCTTCCACAGACAATGCAGGTTGCGCCACTTGGTGCCGCAATTTGCAAATGCGTTAGGCTGAACGATGCAAACAGACACCGGCAGCACGAGAAAAGGCGCATAAACACTGGCCGTGTGTCACAGCTTCATCTGGAACACTGTTTGCGAAGCACAGGCAGATCACCTGCGCTTCCAATGATGGAGTTTTCAATGTCTGCCTTTGATGCAACCACGACACCTTTCATTCCGGTTATCCTGTGCGGCGGCGTGGGCCGCAGACTGTGGCCTGTGTCCCAGGATACCTGTCCGAAACAGTTCCACACCTTTGGAGGCGATGTCTCGCTCCTGCAGCGCACGATTCAACGTGCTGCCGGATATGCAGGTGCCCAGACCCCGATGCTTTTTGTTGGTGTGGACATGGCGCCCCTGGCCCGAGAACAGGCAGCCGCTCTTGGACGGCGTGTCGATATCATCATTGAACCCGAAGGCCGCAATACCGCGCCGGCCATTGCGGCAGCGGCACTTGAAGTCAAGTCACGGCAGGGCGGTGATGCTGTTCTGGCGATCATGCCGGCCGACCACATATGTGATCCGGAAGAGGCGGTTCATGAGGCATTGCATGAAGCAGCGACACATGCTGCTCAGGGGTTGATCATGACCTTGGGCATCGTGCCGACTTATGCGGAAACGGGCTACGGATACATTGCCACCGGCAGGAAGCTCGATGAAACTGAAACAGCCTTTGCGATCAGCGAGTTTCATGAAAAGCCCGCTCGCGCCCGAGCTGAAGAGTTTTTGCAATCCACTAGGATGCATTGGAACAGTGGCGTTTTTGTCGCAACCGCTGACACGCTGATTGAAGAGTTTTCCAGCCATGCGCCGGCAACGCTTGAGGCCGCGGGCAAAGCGCTTTCCATGGTGTCGCTGACGCCATTCGGCATGCAGCTGGGCGATGCGTTTCGGGACGCAGCCTCGGAACCCTTCGACCGAGAAGTCATGGAGCGCACCGACCGCGCTGGCATGATCCGGGTCTCCTACGACTGGAGTGACGTCGGTAACTGGTCTGCTATTGCAAGCCACCCAACCCTGTCGTCAAAGAGTGAAGGGCACCTGGCTGATTGCGCAAATGTTCATGTATCAACGACGGGCGAGCGCCCGGTAGCGGCTATCGGCCTTGAGAATGTGGTGATTGTCGACACGCCCGACGCACTGCTGGTAGCATCGCAGGAACACGCCCAGAAAGTTGGCG
>JANQMQ010000286.1 GCA_028279995.1 Candidatus Phaeomarinibacter sp.
AAGCGTCATCATGGAAAGCTTCCTAGCCTTCAAGCGCGCCGGCGCAGATGGTGTTCTGAGCTACTTCGCCAAGGAAGCAGCACAGCGGCTGCGCGACGGTTGATCAGCCAACTTCTACTCAATCAGGAAACAGTCTTTTTCCGATTGTCCTGATTGTTATGGGCATGTCGTCATGCCCAAGTAAGCCTCGAATGCTTCAGCAAACGAGGAAACACCCATGACAGATTTCAACGGAAAGACGGCCCTTGTCCTCGGCGGCAGCCGGGGCATCGGCGCGGCCATCGTCGAGCGACTTGCCAATGACGGCGCGTCCGTCACCTTCACCTATGCCGGATCAAAAGATGCAGCCTCAGCGGTTGCTGAGAAGACCGGCGCGACAGCCGTTCAGGCAGACAGCAAGGACCGCAAGGCAGTTGCCAAGGTCATCAGCGACCTGCCCAGCCTCGACATTCTGGTCATCAATGCGGGCATCGCGGTGATGGGTGATCCGCTTGAGCTGGACCCCGATGCCATCGACGAGATGATCGACATCAATGTGCGCGGGCCATATCACGCCGCGGTGGATGGTGCCCGGGCGATGAACGATGGAGGCCGTATTATCGTGATGGGGTCGGTCAATGGCGATCGCATCCCCTTCCCGACCGCCACGGGCTATGCCCTGACCAAGTCCGCCATGCAGGGCATGGTGCGCGGCTTTGCCCGCGACTTTGGCCATCGCAACATCACGGTCAACGCCGTGCAGCCCGGGCCGGTGGATACGGACATGAACCCGGCGGACGGCCCTCTGAAGGACATGATGCACAGTGCCATGGCCATCAAGCGTCATGCGCATGCGTCCGAAGTGGCCGGCATGGTCGCTTATCTTGCCAGCGACGAAGCGGGCATCGTTACCGGAGCGCTACATACGATCGATGGCGGCTTCGGGGCCTGATCAAGAAATCTATCCCCGCCCCACCGACGACCCGTATCCTGTCACGAGCCTTACGTCTCAACCGCGTAAGGTGCGTGGCAGGCCCGTCCCCGGCGTGCCACGCGGGATGCGTTGCCATGGCGGTCTGACCGGACACGGACAACGGACATTCAGGACACGGACATACGGACAGGACCCGCTGTGGCAGCGTTTCCCTCTTTTGTCCCGGCCCTTGCACCGAACAGGCGGTGTGAGGCCGGTGCGACTCGCCTAGTCTTTGGTGAGGCGCGCAATCAGGCTGGACGTATCCCAGCGGTTGCCGCCTATCTCCTGTACCTCGGCGTAATAGCCATCGACAATTTTGGTGACCGGAAGGTCAGCGCCATTGCGCGCAGCTTCCGCAAGACAGATGGCGAGGTCCTTGCGCATCCAGTCGACGGCAAAGCCGAAGTCGAACTCGCCTTTGTTCATGGTCTCCCAGCGGTTTTCCATCTGCCAGCTTTGCGCCGCGCCCTTGGAAATGACGTCGATGACGGCGTCCACGTCCAGCCCCGCTTTCTGGGCGAAATGAATGCCTTCGGAGAGTCCCTGAACGAGCCCGGCGATGCAGATCTGATTGACCATCTTGGTGAGCTGCCCGGCACCCGCAGGCCCCAGCAGGCGCGACTGCTTGGCATAGGCCGCCATGACCGGTTCAGCCGTCGCATAGGCCCGTTTGTCCCCGCCACACATGATGGTGAGCTGGCCGTTCTCCGCCCCGGCCTGCCCACCGGACACAGGTGCGTCAATCGCGGCAAAGCCCCGCCTGTCGGCCTCCGCAGCCAGTTCGCGGGCGAGGTCTGCCGAAGCCGTCGTGTGATCCACAAAAACCGTGCCCGGCTGCAT
>JANQMQ010000338.1 GCA_028279995.1 Candidatus Phaeomarinibacter sp.
TAAGTGATCCTGACAGACGGCCGGAGCTTTCAAGGTGCTGCACCAAGGCAGCGAAATTATCGATGCTTGGCAAACCATCGATCAGGGCAATAGTCGCAGCCTCACGCGCCTCAAGCGCCATGCGATCTGCGAGTTCAGATCCGATGCCATGACGGGAGACAAGCCGCTGCTTCACTTCGTCTGAAACCAGAGCCACCAGACGCTCGGACACGCTGAGCGGAAGCGCTTTGCGCTCCGCCATCAGCCCGGTGACATCTTCGTCATCCTGCCAGCGGTCAAGCACATGTCCGTAGGACGTGGGCGCGATCTCCGCTCCGGCATTGGCCAGCATTCGGCTCACGGCATCCTTGCCGCCCACCTGAGCAATCGTATCGCTGACCGCACTCGAAATGGTTGGGCGGCCGGCAATCGCAAGCGACTTTGCGCTGCTCCCGCCCCGCACGATGGCAATGAGTTCTGCTTCGCTGATAGCCGGAGAAATCTCGAGAAAAGGGACTGCAATCTCGTCGATGTCGTTTGCCAGCGCGGCAGCGACGTCTACGGGAATGTCCGGAGTGTTGGAGATGGATCGGGCAACCGCTTCACGGACGAGCGCCGCTGCATCACGTACCATCAAGCGGATGATATCGTCAGCCAGGATACGCTCCTGTCCCGTCAGTCCACCGGCTTGCAGCTGTCCGCCGACCTTTGCGGCGATCTGCGCACGTGCTTCGGCTGATGGTGATCCCAGAAGCCCGGAAATGTCCGCTTGTGTGAGTTGTGGCGCCATCACGCATTCCTCCTGCGGGGTTTTCGGTCCACAGACCGCTCCCATTGCACCAAAGCTTGGGCGTGCGGGGTTAAGACTTCGTTTAGCAAAAGAACAATTTTCCTCAGCCGTCCTAACGCCACCCCCATCTGTCTGCCGAAAACCGGCACAATCCTTCACGATGACGCGCCACCTGCCTTAACTCCGGCACATTCCCCACCGATAAGAGTTGCTCGAAGGGGATCGTCTCTAGTGCCCATTTGCGTGTGGGGAGGCGACATACATGGAAATCACCTGGATTATCGGCGGCGCGGCGGCGCTTGTTCTCATCCTGTTGTTCATCATGGCCGGACGGGGCCACCGCAAGGCAAGCAAGGCCGACCGCCTCGACCACGCCTTCGAGCGCGCACGCTATGCCCGTCGTACCGGCACCATGGGGTCAGACAGGGGCGCCGACCGGGGATACCTCCGCTGACAGCTTCCACTGGGTAACCTGTCATGTTTGACAAGTTACTCGGCATCGACTAAATCTTGTCAAAAGTGACAAGATTGGAGCAGATCATGGCTCGCCCCCAGATGGGAGACGAACGTCGGGAGCAAATTCTCGAGGCGTTTGAAAGATGCGTGATCCGCAAGGGACTGGCGAAAACCACTCTTGCCGATGTGGCCGATGAGTCCGGCCTGCCCCGCTCTTTGGTGCGCTACTTCGTCGGCAACCGGGCGGACATGGTCGACCTTCTCATTGATCGCATGATTGAGCGCGGTGACGACGGCGTTGCAAAACTGCGGCCGAAGTCGCGCCCCATGACGACCAGTGACCTGGTCGACTTCCTGTTCGACAACACCTTCGCCAACGACGTGTCCAACAATGTGGTGGGCGAGCTTTGGTACATGTCCGAGCGCGACGAGAAGATTCGCAAACGCTTGGCAGCCATGTATGGGCGCATCGTTAAACTGATGACAGCTCAGATGGAACTCGACGGAATAGGTCAGTCGGCCAGTGATCGGCGGAATGCCGCAGGACTCATTCTTTCACTCGTCTACGGACAGACCTCTTTTCGTGAGCTGGGAATGCCAAGCATGACCAGCGAAATCGGCCGTGCCCAGGCGCGGACGATCATCTCCGCCCTCGCAAAACAATCCAAGAAGAAAACACCCAACAAGGAAGCACTCTCATGAAAAAGTATCTGATGGGCGGTGTGGCCGCTTTGGTCACAATCGGAATCATTGCCTATGCCTTCCTCGCCGACAACATTGACCGAGCGTCGACCATTGCCACCCTGTTTAGTGGCGCGGAGCAGTACGACAACTTCTACCGCATGGACGACATGTTCCCCGTGAACACGCTGCCGGCCTCCACGGAACCCTATAACTTCCCGGATGGCGAACCGATTGCCTTGCCTGAAACATATACCTTTCAAGGCAAGGAACTGAGCACCGAGGCCTTGCTGACCGAAACAGATACAAGTGCCCTGCTGGTACTGAAAGACGGCAAGGTGGTGTTTGAACGTTACATGCTGACCGGTGGACGGGATGAGCAATGGCTCTCCATGTCTGTGGCGAAGAGCTTCATCTCAGCGCTTATCGGCATCGCTGTCGAGGAAGGCCACATCAAGGACATTAATGCACCGATTTCAGACGCTCTGCCTGAACTCGCCGGTTCAGCCTATGACGGTGTCAGCATCAAGGACGTGCTGCAGATGTCATCTGGTGCGGCCTGGAATGAAGATTATTCAGACCCGGACTCGGACATCAATCGGTTCGGCCGCATCTTTGCGCTTGGTGGATCACTCAATGAATTCATGACAACCCTCGAACGCGAAAACGAGCCGGGTACGGTCAACCACTACAATTCAACAGACACCCAGGTGCTCGGCGCTCTGCTTGTCAAAGCAACCGGCCGGTCCGTGGCGGACTACATGTCAGAAAAACTCTGGGAGCCTATTGGAGCTGAAAGCGATGCGTTCTGGCTGGTCGACAGTGAAGGCATGGAGATGGCC
>JANQMQ010000345.1 GCA_028279995.1 Candidatus Phaeomarinibacter sp.
GCCTTCGCATGGATGATTGCGCCAATTGCGTTGTCGGAAGTTTCAGCGCCAATCGGACTCGCCATGCTCTTGACGGAACCCGGACCTGGAACGTGGTGACGGGAGATATCGTTGCATCCAATTCGCACCGAACGGCATTTGGGACTCACAATGGCTGCTCCAATTGGCAGCACGGCAAATTGTCTTCGCGCGGGCCAAATGGAGCGGTTTTGTGGCGTGGCTTCGATGTCAGCATTGATGGCCTGTATGTCGATGCGCCAAACGACAGTGAACCCGCTTTCTATGATACGGCTGGTGCCTCTGGGGATCTCAAACGCACGTACCAACTCAACAACTTCTTCACGAAGATGGGCCGCGAAAGCATCCGCCTGGAAGCCGATATTGACACCTGCATCATCAACGGCGGCAAACATGTCGGGGCAATCGAAAGCGCCTCTTACAGCGTCATAGTTGTAAACTCTCCCCGTCTCAAAACCTTCCAAATGAACGGTGGGGTGGTCGAAGGGGCAACCGCGCGGCTGGCGGATTTCGCAAGCGGGGCTACAGAACGCGACAATATCTCGTTTAACGGAACGGAGTTTCGCGATTACACCATCGCCGCTGTCAGGTGTGAGGCCGTCACAAACGAAACGACACTGACCGCAACAGGCATATATCTCGCGCCGAATGGTGGCACAGCTCATGTCGATGCGAATGGCACTTACGACAACTTGCTGCGTCAGGGCTTTGTCCAGGGGGGTGACCACTATCAGCCTGATAGCGAAGGGTCGGTCACGCCTACGCTCGGAGACGGCTCCACAAACTGCACCTTGTCCAGTCAGTCGGTTGTGGATTGGCGCAAGGACGGTGCTCGCGTGACCTTGAGCGGTGAGGTTCGGCTGACCGACGTTAATGGCGTCACCGGGAATATTGAGCTTGGCAATTTGCCTTTCGACATCGCGACAGATGGCGGGGGAATCGTGGTTTGGGCGAGCGGATTTGACGCGGCGACCAGCACCAACATAAAGCTGCGCGCGCTGACAGGCGGTACAGTCATGGGCCTCTTCCATGACGGCGTTGGGAGCGATGCGAATGTTGTCGGGGCCGATCTGGAAAACTCAACCCGCTTCAACTTCATCGCAACGTACACGACAAGCGACTAGGCGCAATGACCGACGAAGAACGCGACATGCTGGCGCAAATGCAAACCGACATCGCCCAGACCCAAGAGGCCGTCGCCGAGATGCAGCAAAGCGTAGACAACATGAACGGGGTTCTGCGCTTGCTCCTTGAGGACGATACGACTACGGGGCGGCAGGCCCTTCTGCCCTGGGCGTTTGACTACAGAAAGCGCCTTGATACCGCTGGTCTCATGGGCCGTTGGATCATCCGAATAGCAGCGGGGCTCATTGCGCTTATCGCAGTGGTGAATGGGTTCTTCAACAACATGATGGAGCTTTTGAGCAATCTGGCGGAGCTGGCCCGCAGTTTTCTTGGCAATGGGCGGACGTGATGGGCCGGATTGAAAAGGTCGTACTTTGGTCCGTCTTGGCTCTGTTTTTAGCGTGGATTGTGACGCCCTCAAGCCTTTTTGTCCGTCCCGTGGCCCTCTCATATAACGATGGTCTCTTTGAGTTTGTCAGAGAAACCCCGTTCGGAACCGTTGACGGCAGGTGGACCCAGGAAATCCGCAGCCGTCTCGGGGAATGCTCGCACTCTGACGGCAGCACATACCAGGATCAAGGGCTAGAGCCGGTCAGCTATCCGCCCTCAGAGCAACTAGAGCCCTGTGTTCCGACAGACGATTTCTTTGTGGTGGCCGTCAGCCGCAATGTCCTTCTTGGTGGTGTAATCCCGCTAAGGGCCTCGCGCGAAGAGTGGACGTGTCTCCCTGACGGAACCCCCTGCGAACGGTGAACCCATGAACAAACGGGCTTTCTTCGCCGCTCTGCGCAAGCGGGATAGCGGGCTCT
>JANQMQ010000359.1 GCA_028279995.1 Candidatus Phaeomarinibacter sp.
GGGACCTGGGGCACGACCGAGGTGTGGGTGTCGTCAAGGGCGACAGCAGCGTCCTGGTCCAGATCAAACGTTGTCGCCGCTCCATCGGCAAAAACCAAAGTCATGTTGGACGATATACGGAGACTGACTTCTTCCGCGGGTAAAGTTGCACGCGTAACAAGAATGTTTGGGTCCTGTGAATCTCGGTTAAAGGTGTAACTGCTCCGGTTCTGCGTCAAGTAAACGGTATTGTTGCCGCCACCCTCTTCTCCAAAATTGAAGGAATAGCCGCCGGGGCGCAGGTAGAAACTATTGTTCCCCTTAGAACCGGTAACATTGATGCTCTGACCGAGCAGGGAGTAGCCGTTGATATCGAGGCCCAAGTCGACATAGGTTGCGGATGTGATATCGCCTTGAAGCGCGTAATGCAGTGCCACGGTTCTCAAACTCCGAGTTTTGACGCGCCGGACCCAACCGGCACTATGGTGATCTATCAGGACGCCGGCTACGAGGGCGCAGACGAAGCGCGGATAGCGCGGCGATCTCTCTAGGATATGGAGTACCACCAAAACCGGCGGTAGGAAGCGTTGACCCGTTCCACCATGGAAGGATGGGCGGGCATGCAAGCGCGCCTCTGCTACCTTGCTGAACGATCCGTCTCAGTTTGGAAGAAAACGGCGGGATAAGAACCCAGGCAACAAGGCCCAGGTGGTCGCGTACGCCGCGCAACACCCGATGAATCTTGGATGAACGGGGGCGAATGCATCTGGCTTGTGAACGCCGATCGCCGCCTGTGCATCACACAGCTATCGGACTGGGACGGCTGCCGCTCGACGCCTTCTCAACTTTGCGGATCAGAATTTGCTGCCAGATTGAAACAAGCACTCCATGACAACACGGAAAAGGATATGCATAGTTGCAAGCGCAATGTGGTGCCACGGGACAGGACGCAAAATTACTCTGTAAACAGACGAATTTAGGAACTGCTCCAATGCCTCAGTCGCCGTCGATATCAGCCAATGATAATGGGCATGGCAACGCCGGTAATCTCTTCAAAGCTTTTGAGATGGCTGAGTCCTGCGTCCTGCAGAGACTGGGTGGTGTAACCCGAGGCGGTGAGCAGGCTCTCATTAACCTCCGTGGTGTCCTGATTGTTAGCGAAGCGGATGATAGCACCCGCAAGCCCGCCGGTCCCGCTGAAGGTGATGGCGGTGAGGCTTTCACCGCCGAGACTCACCGCGAGCGGGATGGTGTCCGCGTTGAGCTGTTTGGCGGCAGCACCGGTGTCCATATCAACATATAGCCGGTCATCCGCGCCGAAGCCGTCGATGACGGCGCGGGATGGGGTCGTCAGTTCAACATAATCGCGATGGGGCGAGACATCCCGCCCCATGACCACGATGCCGGACACCGAGGTGAGGTCATGAGCGACTCCATGATTCTGAACGTAATTGCCCTGGGCTCCGTCGAACCAGGTATCGCCGTCAACTACCCCCCCAAGTGCGGCATCCCACAAGCGGCCGACGGTCCCTGTCGGCGTGCTGGGCGAAACAGTGGCGAAGGCCGGACCATTGCCCACTGTCACTTCTTCATTGGTGAGCCCGGTAACGGTGCTTTTGAGCATCCCGGCACTGAAGATGACGACATAAGTATTGTCCAAGTCCAAATCATGATCGGGATTGATAACGAGACGGCCGTCCACAATTTGCACCGTGCCGCCCGACGGTTGGTTAATGATGGCACCGTTCTCGACGATAAAAGTGATCTCCTGACTGCCGACGCTGGTTTCACCGAGGAAGCCATCCTTGTCCGGTGTATTGGCTGTGTTGACTAGCCTGATGGTATAGGTTCCATCATTGCCAAGCTCTGTGGGACCGCCGCCGAGTTGCAAAACAATGTCGGAGCGCACATCCACGGAGGTTTCCCCCGCCAGGGCACTAGTGACGGTCCCGGTATTGATCATGATGTCGCTGGCCCCGCTGATATTTTTGGCGGGCGGGGGCAGTTGCGTTGATACCATGGGGTCATTGCCTTCCACATCCTCCACAGTGCCGGTGGTGTACGACAAGATTGTGAGGTCCGTGGTTGCCTCACCGGCGGCGATGACGTAAGCGCCCTGGAGCGTTTCGCCGTCCTGCGCTGCCGTGAGCGTCACCACAGCACCTGTATTCAGGGTCACCTCAAAACTTGAGTTGGCCGTCACTGGCCGGTCCATGGTGGCGGTGATGAGGATGGTTTCACCTGTGTTGTATGTGCCGTCGGGCAACGGTGAGCCATCCCCGGCGGATGCGGCAAAGGACTGCACCGACGGATTGGGTCCGCCGGACCCAAGCGGCGTGGCGGTCGTGTCGTCGTCGACCACAGGAGCGATGTAGCCGTCGAGTGACGCAAAATCAATCTGGTCGGCATAGAGGAATGCCCTGCTAGACAAGATGGCTCCATCAGCGAACAAGATGAGATTGGCCGCCTCATCCTGTGTTGCACGGCTCACGGAGACCACCTCAAACGTGTCTGGTGCTACCTCTCGACGAAAAGTCAGCGAGGAACGGCTTTTGATTTTCTCATAGTCACTCCAGCGGCCACGCAGATAGATCTTGTCCTTTCCCTCCCGCAGGTTTGTCGCATCTACCTCTCCGCCTTCTTGTACGTAAACGACATCAACATTATTGCTCCCCGTGACTTTCAAAGAGACGCCGCGCCGGAAACTTGCAAAAACAGACCCGGATTGAGTTGCACGCGCAAAACCAGCGACTTCCACCTCCGCCAGTTCCGGAACCTGAAGTTGGGCAGAGGTGTGTGAGGGGTCCAGACCCGGATCTGACAATTCGGCCTTGTTCCACGCGTTGTTCGCACCAGTTTGGCCATCCGCAAAAACAACCACATCACCGGCCGAAGAACTGCCGCGTGCGAGATTATAGGTGACCTCAGAGCCGTCGACATGCCCGGTGAGCGACAGGGCCGATCTCGATTTCTTCTTTGAGTATTCAGACCATGTTCCAGGCACATAAAGCACATCGGCACCGTCGCGGGTATTAGAGAAGTCGAGGCTTACGCCGCCCGAGACCGCCACAACATCTGTCAGCGAACTGCCGACAAATTCCACCTCCTCCCCATCCATTGTGACAGAGCCGTAAGAGTATCCAAACTCGAGAAAACTCCGTCCTTCGACCGAGCTTCTGACAAAGTATTGGGAGCTTCCCGCCATCCCGCACCCCTATGCCGAGATGACCGGCACGCCATTACCGCCAAAGGTATTGTCACCCGCATAACCAAGGGCTTCATAAAGGGCAAAGTCGAATGTTTCCGGATTATGCGTGCCATTGTAGTTGCTAAAGTCAAGCCCGTCGAAGCCAATAAACCCACCACTCCCGTTTTCAACAATGGTCTGACCGGGGGAGATATAGCTGCCCCCTCCGCCGCTGTACTCAAGTGGTGCAAGAAGAAGTATATCGTTCTGGACCGAGTTGTTTTGATTGTCGTTATAGATCAAGTCCCCTTTCCCAAAACTAACAATACGTACATTGAATTCCTTAACACCGATTCCACTAACCCCCCCGCTCGCTGCTTGATCAACGTTCCAGTCCTTGAACACAAATGCGTAGTCCTTTAGACTCGCGTCAAGTTGTACACCTGCTAACTGTCCACTACTTGGATTACCAATCCCCTCCACATCCAGCCAAGAGTGGCTGCTCTCCAGCTCGCCGGCGGCGTTCACAGTTACAGAGAGTTCGGCATTGGCGATAGCATTAGTTCCCGGCGTAACGGTTGAGAAGGCGATTTCACTGACGGCCACACTGCCTTGTTGGCTGGCATCGCCCTTAAAAAAGTTCTCGCTCACCGAGATGCTGTAGTTGTTCGATAGGTCAAGATCCTTGTCCGGGTCGATGATGATCTTGGTACCATCAACACTCACGCTGCCACCTGAGAAGGTCTTCGTTGCGCCGCTATTGCTGACAATCATCGTAATCGTCTGGGTATGGGCTGTTGTTTCGCTCCTGAACCCTGTCTTCGCACCTCCATTGCTCTCATTGGTAATT
>JANQMQ010000360.1 GCA_028279995.1 Candidatus Phaeomarinibacter sp.
ACGCAGGTCACGCCTGTTACGGGGCATGCCGCCAGTGCGGCACCTGAGACGGCAGCGCCGGCCACGGACAGGGCTACGGTGGATGATACGCGCAGAACGTCAGCACCGACTTCGGCCCCCACAGCTGACAGGATCACTGTCAGCTTTCTGTTTGCCAGGTCACCGCGCGTGCAGCGGCCCTGGGCCACAGGAAACTGGTCCTCCTGCAACGGTTCGGCGTCTCCTTCGATGGTGAAGGTGTACGTGCCGTCTAATTGCTTTACTGCCGTGACGTCTTCGGTTTCATACCAGCTGGCCTTGAGTACATAGCCGCCCTTGTTCCAGACGCATTGCTTGGCCTGGGCGGAGGAGACGGGGGCGAGGGAGAAGCCCAGCGCCATGAAAGCGGACGCGCACAGCGTCCAGAGAGACTTGGAGTTCATCATGGAATTGTTCCGGTTCATGTCATTGATCTGATGTCGGTACTTTCAAGTGCACTCACGCGTTTTGAGATCACTGTTGCGATGTTCCGGTTCTGCTGTGCTTTGCGCATCGCCAAAATTAGGTATGCTCACGGGGAAAGTGCAGGCGGTAGTGGTTGTGGGGACGATCTTGGGGCTGGGGCGATGCAGGATGATCCGCGCAAAAATGTGCTCATAGAGCGCCTCTATCAGATCGCCATTGATCCGCAGGCGTTTCATGATCTGCTGGATGAATGGGATGCGGCGATTGCCCAGTCGCTTGACCGTGGTGACGAAAGCCTCGCCGATGCAATGCTCCAGGCCCATGCGGAACGCGCCGGGGCGATTCTCGAGACCATCGAAAAGGGCAAGGACCGTCCGGCGCCCTTTCCGCTGGCGGAAGCGATCAACCTTGATCCAAACCCGGCCATTCTCATTTCGACGACCGGCAAATGTCTGGCTGCCAACGATGTGGCCCGCGAGCGGCTGCATGTGCAGCCGGGTCAGGACCTTGCGGCAGCGCTGGGCGATGGCGTTTCCTCCACAATGGACCTCAAGGGCCTGATTGACCGGCTGGCGTCATCCAGCGTGGGCCAGTTCGGCATTCTGGGGCTGATCGATATTGATCCCGAGCAAAACGGCGACAGCACCCTGCTGGCGCTCTCAGGTGCGCAATGTGTTGCCGATCCGAATGTGGCAGGTCTGCTTACGGTACTGGCGCCGGTGTGGAGCGACCGGACGCTGACAGCCTTGCGCGAACACTTCCAGCTGACAGATGCGGAGATCGAAGTTATCCAAAGTCTGGTCAGTGGCAACAATGTGGAACAGATTGCCAAGACCCGACAGACCTCGATCCATACCGTCCGGTCACAGATCAAAGCCATTCTGGGCAAGACCAATCTGGATACGCAGCTCAATCTCATTCGCCATATGGGTTTCCTGCAACGGCATGAGAAAGCCCCGCAGCAATATGTGAGTGAGGGTGATTTCCGGGCGCAGGCCAACCCGGCGGCGCAGATGTTTTCCCTGAGCAACGGCAAGCAGCTTGAGTATACGCTGATCGGGCCAAGCGACGGGCGGCCGGTGCTCTACATTCACGGACTGATCGACACGGTGCGGTTCGCTGAGGCGACCGTGCAGCAGCTCTATGAGCGCAGCATCCGGCTCGTGGCGCCGGCGCGGCCGTTCTTCGGCCGGTCGGACGGCTATGTGGACCCGGCCAATCCGCTGGAAGAGTTTGCGGACGATGTGGTTGAGCTTCTCGACCATCTGGGCCTCACAGCGCTGCCCGTCTTCGGCCACATGGCGGGAACGCTGTATGGCGTTGTTCTGGCGGGGCGTTACAAGGACCGGGTAACGTCTATCTTTTCTGTCGCCGGGGCTGTCCCGATGGTGCATCGCTGGCAGTTCAGCGGCATGTCCATGGGGCATCGCATCTCGGGGCTGACGGCGCGGCACGCGCCGGCCCTGCTGCCGGTGCTAATCAGCGGTGGCATACGGCTTATTCGGGACGGCAAGCAGGATCAGATGCTGAAGCTGGCCTTCAAGGACTCGCCCCATGATCTCTCCATGGCCGATGATCCTGAACTGCGGGAGCTGATTTACGAGCGCTACCGCAACGTCACCAATCAGGGCATACATGCCTTCAAGACGGACATCGTCCAGGTGTCGAGTGACTGGTCGCACCGCATGGAGGGCGTTGATTGCCCGATCCGCATCTATCATGGCGCGCTGGAGAAGGTGGTGCTGCCGAAAGGCGTTCAGCTCTTTGCCGACAGCCATGACAATGTGGCGCTGTTTATCCAGCCGGATGCGGGTCAGTTGATCCTGTCGAGCCACCCCACGCAGATGCTGGATCACCTTGAAGCTGTGATGGCTTGAGCTCGACTCCTGTCTCATACCTAAAATTGGGTATGCGCCCGCAAAACGCGCCCGCTAGCCTTGTGATCCGCAGCCTGTTGATCAGCGCGCGGCGGCCAGGGGTGCTCTCATGCAACGCATATTTCCTTCCTTCCTCTCAGCCTTTTGCGGCTTTGCCGTTCTAGCGCTCGCTGCGATGGCGGCGAGCCCGGCCCAGGCCGCGGTGTGTCTGCGCAATTTCTCACCGGACGCACTGCGTGTTTCCATGATCAATGTGGAAACGGGCATCATCGATGAAGAACGCATTTTGGAGACGGGCTGGGGGCAGTGTTTTTTCCAGTCGAGTGCGGGAGGTGAGAAGAGGCACCATCTGATGCTGTCGACCCGCGTTGACCCCAATGCCGATCCCGAC
>JANQMQ010000341.1 GCA_028279995.1 Candidatus Phaeomarinibacter sp.
GCCGTGCCCGCGCCATGTCATCAGGCGCCGCACTGACCATCGACCGTGACAATGACAAGAACCCTGTCGTGGCGCTTCGCGAGATAGCCGAAGAAACCGTGGATTGCGATGAGCTTCGTGAAGATGTGATTGCAGGCCTGCAGCGGCATGCAATGACGGAAGCCAGCGAGGATCTGCCGGAAGATGATGATGCCGTGCCGCTGCAGCTTGGAATGGAATCCAGGGCGGACGACATGCCCGCCGGTGACAGCTTTGGCAGCCGTGACATGAGTGACGAAGATCTGCTTCGTGCTCTGCATGATGCAGGCGAAAAGACAGCAGAACGCCCAGCAGGCACTGATGAGGAATACCCGGACCTCTAGGCCCAAGAAGCCACCGGTCAAAAACCGGATCGCTGACGTCGGGTCTGATGTGGCCAGCGGCGGAGCGGTCGCACATCCGGTTGTCGCTGATATCGATAAACCAGTTCTTACAACCGGCCCAGATCGAAAGTACCGGCCGATGGTACGCCAGTATGAACTGGTTGAACGGGTAAAGTCCTACTATCCGACCGCAGACGAAGGCCTCCTGAACCGCGCCTATGTCTATGCCATGAAGATGCATGGTTCACAGAAGCGTGCGTCAGGGGACCCATACTTCTCGCACCCGCTGGAAGTGGCGGGCATTCTCACTGATCTCAAGCTTGATCCAGCAACCATCGTGACGGCTTTGCTGCACGACACCATCGAAGATACGCAGGCGACGCATGATGAAATTGCGGAGCTATTTGGTGAAGAAATTGCGCAGCTGGTTGACGGTGTTACCAAGCTGACGCGGCTTGAGCTGACGAGCGAGGAAACAAAGCAGGCCGAAAACTTCCGCAAGCTCATTCTGGCGATTTCGAAAGACGTGCGTGTGCTTCTGGTGAAGCTGGCGGACCGGCTCCACAACATGCGGACGCTGTCTCATATCCGAAAACCGACCAGCCGACAGCGCATCGCCCAGGAAACCATGGACATCTATGCACCGCTGGCCGGACGCATGGGGATGCAGAGTTTCCGGGATGAGCTTGAGGACCTGTCCTTTGCCGAACTGCATCCCGAAGCGCGCCAGGCGGTAAAGTCCCGTCTTGATCAAAAGCAGGAAAGCAGCCGCGAACTGGTTGTGCGGATTGCAGACGAGATCAAGAAGCGTCTGGCCGAGGTCGGCATTGAAGCCTGGGTTTCCGGGCGCACCAAGAAGGCCCATTCCATCTGGAAGAAGATGGAGCGCAAGTCCATTTCACTTGAGCAGCTCTCGGACATCTACGGGTTCCGTGTGGTCGTCGACAGCGTCGATGATTGCTACCGGGCGTTAGGCATTCTACATTCCACGTGGCCCGTGGTGCCCGGGCGCTTCAAGGACTACATCTCCACGCCGAAAGGCAACAACTACCGCTCAATCCACACCACTGTCGTTGGTCCCGAGCGCGAACGTGTGGAAATGCAGATCCGAACGCTGGAAATGCATGAAGTGGATGAATACGGCGTGGCGGCCCACTGGTTCTACAAGGATTATGTAGAGAACGGCCCGAAGAAGAACGTATCGGCATCAGACGAACTGGTGGCGCCTTTCCGCTGGCTACGTCAGGTGGTTGAGCTGCTTGAGCATGGCTCGACGCCTGAGGAATTCCTTGAGCACACAAAGCTCGAAATGTTCCAGGACCAGGTCTTCTGCTTCACACCGAAGGGGCGCCTGATCGCCTTGCCGCGTGGGGCCACACCAATTGATTTTGCCTATGCGGTGCATACGGAGCTTGGTGACCGATGTGTGGGGGCTCAGGTGAACGGCCGTCACGTCCCGCTGCGCGAGCCACTTCACAATGGCGACGAAGTCGAGATCATCGCAACCGAGCAGCAAGTTCCACCGCCGGGCTGGGAAGACATCGTCAAGACGGGCAAGGCGCGGGCCGCCATCCGGGCTCATCGCCGGCGGGCGGAGCGTGATGAGCACGTGCGACTTGGACGTGGAATTGTTGAATCTGCCCTGCGTGCGGAAGGACTTCCGCGGGATGAAGCAGCGCTGGAAGTAGCGCTGCACGACATGCAGACAGTTTCGCTCGACAATCTGTTTGAGCAGGTCGGCCGTTCGACACTGAG
>JANQMQ010000375.1 GCA_028279995.1 Candidatus Phaeomarinibacter sp.
TACGACACCTTCTGCCGGGTCACTGGATTTGGCGGCACGACGCGGATTGCCGAGGAAGCGCCTGATCGCGTTCTCAACCGAACGGTCGATATCCGTTTCGACGCCAATGTCTCGAAAGCGCCGATCAAGTTCCGCTCGCTTGAAGCCTCGCATGAGATTCGCCTCGGTGAGCACGGACTTGCCTTTTACGAGGCGACGAACACGTCCGATTATCCGGTATCAGTCATTGCCAGTTACAATGTGACCCCGCACGCGGCCGGTCCGTTCTTCAACAAGCTGGAATGCTTCTGTTTTGAGGAGCGCGTACTGCAGCCCGGCGAGACGAAGAAGCTGCCTGTCGTCTTCTTCGTGTCACCTGACCTTGATGACCGTCGACTGCTTGATGACGTCACCTCGATCACACTGTCCTACACTTTCTTCCAGTATTCCGACTGGCAGGGAGAGACCAAATCCGCCAGCCTCGATCAGAGTCTTGCGCAATGAGTTGCACGCTGGCTAAACCCCTTTCAACACGACCCTTCGGAGTGAGCGACCATGGCTGGTGACGTGAAGCACGACTATCATCTGGTGAACCCGTCGCCATGGCCGCTGGTTGGCGCCATTGCGGTCACGGTTCTCGCGCTTGGCGGTGTCGCCTTCATGCATGGTGGCCTGTTTGGTATGGAGAAGGGCACCTGGTGGCTGATGGCCATTGGCTTTGCCCTTGTCGCGTACACCATGTTTGGTTGGTGGCGCGATGTGGTGCTGGAAAGCCGGGCGGGGGATCACACACCAGTCGTTCAGATCGGTCTGCGCTACGGCATGGTGCTCTTCATCGCTTCAGAAGTGATGTTTTTCGTCGCCTGGTTCTGGAGCTTCTTTGAGTTTGCGATCTTCTGGCCCGAGCGTGTCGACACCTGGGACCCACCCAATCCGATCTTTGCCGATGGTTTGGCACGTTTTGCGGACTGGCCGCCGGTTGGTGTGGAGACTTTCGATCCGTTCCATTTGCCGCTGATCAATACGCTGGTTCTGCTCTTGTCGGGCACGACGGTGACCTGGGCGCACCACGCGCTGCAGCATGGTGACCGTGCGGGTGCCCGCAATGGCCTGATCCTGACGGTGGTTCTTGGCTTCTTCTTCACCCTGCTGCAGATCTATGAATACGACCATGCGCAGTTCACCTTTGATGGCACGCTTTATGGCTCAGCCTTCTTCATGGCGACGGGGTTCCACGGCGCGCATGTCATCATCGGAACGATCTTCCTGCTGGTCTGCCTGATCCGGCTGATGATGGGCGGAATGAGCCCGCAGAAGCATTTCGGCTTCGAGGCGGCAGCCTGGTACTGGCACTTCGTCGACGTGGTCTGGCTGTTCCTCTTCGCCTTCGTCTATGTCGCGCCACACCTGATCCTTGGCTACTAGCGAACGGGGCGGCATGCACTTCCGCCCCCTGCCGGTCCTGACGGCGCTGACCCTGGTCTGCCTCGTCATTCTGGTGGTTCTGGGGAACTGGCAGTACGAGCGCTACAGCGAGAAAATCGGCTCCGGGCCGGAGGATCTGCCACCGGTCCAGACGCTGGACTTCGACGTCGTCGAGATTGAGGGCGCTCGGGCTCAGCAGGTCTATGGGATTGCTGACAGTGAGCCGATCTGGCGGCGCTTTGTGCCCGCCCGGCGCGGCGACACGGGCGAACTTGTTCTGTTGGGGCTTGATGCGACCGGCGGGGCAAGCCCGGTTCATGTCGACCTTGCCGATATCGCGCCCGCTGAACGTTCCGTTCGCATCTTTCCGCGCGAAGGGCGCAGCGCTTCTCGCAATCGCCCGGACGAGGATCTCTGGTATGTCTATGACCGGGCCGGG
>JANQMQ010000432.1 GCA_028279995.1 Candidatus Phaeomarinibacter sp.
TGGTTACAAGATTCTCGAAGAGGGCAAGGCCATCCGCGCCTCCGACATCGATATCGTCTGGATCATGGGCTACGGCTGGCCCCGCTACCGCGGCGGCCCGATGTGGTACGGCGAGAACTCTGTCGGCCTCGAAAAGGTTCTCGAGCGTATGCAGCACTACCACGAGAAGCACGGCGACGACTTCAAGCCCGCCGCCATGCTCGAAGACCTGGTCGCCAAGAGCAAGAAGAAAGCCAGCTAAACGGTTTCAGTTCCGCCGGTCGGGGATTGCGTCGCGCAAGAACTGATCGGCGGTCGCCGTTTTCAACACTTCTGTAATTTCGGCGTGAGCAACCGTTCTGCGCCCTTCACATATGTCGAAACGTCCGCCTATTGCGAAGTACTCTTCGCTTCCTTCTCGGTAACGAAGGTACAAATAGACGTCATAGACGTTGCCACCTTGAAGCCAAAGGTAGGTCTCTGTTTCAGAGTCAGGCGTACGGTAGGCTTCAGCCAAGTCTAACCGGTACATGCATGGACGACCTCCGAATGTGACATAGGAAATCCACTCATCGCCTGCGCTGCCTTCGACAAAAGCATCTGGTCGATAATGTATGGCAGACATGGGCGTTTGCCTGCCGCCGTCTTCGGTTCGAACGACCTCAACTCTTGCAATAACGTGTGTCATCATGAGTTCACGCATAGTCAAGGAAAGTAGCACCAATGGCCCTCGCCCTCTATGACCTCGAAGGCCGCGATGGCCGCCGCATGAGCCCCTTTTGCTGGCGCACCAAATATGCGCTGGCACACAAGGGCCTCACCGCGGAGGACCGGCCGGTCGGCTTTGGGGAAATCAAGTCAATCGGGGACGGTTCTTTCAAGACCGTCCCCGTGCTTGAACATGACGGCCAGTTCATCGGTGACAGCTGGAAGATCGCGATCCATCTGGATCAGAGTTTTCCGGACACGGCACCCCTGTTCCCCAGCCTCGACGCCCTGCATTACGCGCAGTTCGTCGAGCGCTGGCTGTTCACCCAGGTGTTCACCGCCATGTTCCCGGCGATGGTCAAACAGGTGTTCGAGCACTGCCGCGCAGAAGACAAGGCCTATGTCCGCGAGAGCCGCGAAAAGCAACTCGGCGGCATGACCCTTGAGCAGGCGGAAAAGCGCGGTAAGGAAGGTCTGGGTGCCATGTCCGGCGCGCTTGGGCCGCTAAGGGCCAAGCTCATGGATACGCCCTATCTGAACGGCAACGAGCCGGGCTATGCGGACTATGTGGCGGCCAGCACGTTCATGTGGGCACGGGCCGTTTATCCCCACAAACTGTTTGCACCGCAGGAGCCTGTGGTTGACTGGTTCAAACGCATCCTGGAAATGCATGACGCCCTTGGGCGATCATCACCGGGCTATCAGATCTACACCTGATCAACAAATCTATCTGCGCCGCAGGACAAAGACCATGTGCGACGACATGTTCTTGTTGCCGGTTGTCGACCGCAGCCAATCCAGCGCCAGCGATGCCAGATAGACCGGCACGAAGAACTTGAAATACTCGCTGCTGTTGAAGCTCACATAGGTGGTTTCAACCTCGAAGCCGGCATCGCGCGCATCCTGTGAAAAGACGGAATGCAGGCAGCGGTCGTAATAGGCCTTGAAGCCGAGCTTGCCTTCAGAACCGGGCCGCAACGCATAGAGTAGCTTCTGTGCCATCCAGTTGGGCATCATGCGGTTCAGTATCGCAAAGGGCGCACGCCGGTTCGGGAATTTGGCAATCATCCGCCCGCCCGGTTTGATGACCCGCGCCGCATGACGCAGGAAAGCACGATTGTCAGAGAAGTGCTCAACGCCTGACGAAGCAGTCATCAGGTCGATGCTGGCGGACGCAATCGGCATCCCCTGGGTCACATCACACTCAATCGCCTCATCAAGATCACGGTTGAACGCCATTTCACCCGCGTCGATATCAAGGCCGATCAGGTGCTGGTTGTACCGTTCCAGTGTGTCATGCCGGAAATGCCATTCCCGGCCGGCCCCGATATCGGCAATGCGGGTGACGGCGGCATTGTCGAGCAGCTCGTCTGCCCGTGCTTCAAACCAGATGTCGGCATCATTTTCGAGCAGGTGCTCGGGCGTTAGCCGGTTCGAAAGCGCAATGTTTGCGCGCACAAATCGCGCGAGAAGACCTCGGCGCGGCGACGCATCTTCAGGGCCATCCGCTGCATAAATTCCGGCAGACTGGTTTTCACTGGACATGCCCGCCACGCTAGGCGTGAAAGGTAAAGACTTTAGAAAGACATGCCTTGGATATGAGCCTATCGCGCCGCTGCCCGGATTTTCTGCAGCAGCGTCTCAGTGGCAAAGCCGTCCTGTGGCTGTCCAAGACTTCCCTGGAAACCACGGATGGCCTTCCGGCTCATCGGGCCGATGATTCCGTCCACGCCGCCCGTGTTGAACCCGATTGATGTCAGCTTCGTCTGCATCTCCTTGGCCTCGGACAGGGTCAGCGGACGCTCATCTTCAGGCCATGTCCCCTGAATGGCAGGTTCACCGGCAAAGTGGCGCGCCAGATAGGACACCGCCATCGCGTATGAGGTCGCGTTGTTGTAGCGCAGGATGGTGCGGAAGTTCGGATAGGCGAGAAACGACGGACCGCGATGCCCCGCAGGTACAATCAGATAAGCTTCAAGCCCGCGCTCACGGCGCGGCAGCGTGTCGCCTGAAGCGGTGCGCAGCCCAAGTGCCTGCCACTCATCACCCGTTTTGGTGATACTGCGCGCCGCCAGCGCGTAGTCAAACCCGCTGGGCAGCTTCACTTCACGCACAGCGGGATCACCCGTATCCCACCCGGATGCCTTGAGGTAGTTGGCCGCAGACCCAAGTCCGTCTGCGTGGCTCGCCCATATGTTACGGCGGCCATCACCATCAAAATCCACTGCATGGGCAAGATAAGTCGTGGGAATGAACTGGGTGTGCCCCATGGCACCAGCCCAAGACCCGTTCATGGCCTTGGGCGTGATGTCACCTGATTGAATGATCTTCAGCGCCGCGATGAGCTGTGTCCGGCCAAAGTCCGCCCTGCGGCCTTCAAAGGCCAGGGTCGTCAGTGAACGGATGACACTACGGCTGCCCATATAGGTACCGTAATGGGTCTCAAGCCCCCAGATCGCCGCCAGCACTTCCCGCTCGACGCCATACCGCGCCTCGAGCTGATCAAAGAGCTTGCCATTGACACGCAGCTGCTCGGCCCCATCCGCCTTGCGCTTGTCAGACAGCGCAGATCCAAGATACCCCCAGATCGGCCGTACGAATTCCGGCTGCTTCTGGTTGAGCTCCAAAACTTTGACGTCCAGCGATATGCCCTGAAAGGCCCGGTTGAAGGTTGATGCTGTGATTCCTACGGCAAGCGCTTCGCGCCGAAACTCGGTCAGCCAGGCAGAAAGTCGCTCTTCCATCTCCGCTGTCACAATAACATCATCTGCGACAGGCTGGCCTTTCTGGGCCATCGCCGCACCCATGCCACCGACCGTCAGCCCTGTTGTCAGAAGAAGGGTCAGAACCCCAAAGCGCGTTGTTTTCCGCCGCATTTACTACCGTTCCGCTTGCTTGTGAATCGCAGACAATCTCGAAAAGTCAGCCACCATAAGCGATGGACTATGGCAATTCTATGCGCGGAAATCCTGCTGTTTTGGTGAACCGTGGAATCCGCAACAGGTGCGCCTTGCCGTACCGCGCGCGGCCATGGCAAAACCGGGCCGAAGAATCCACCATCTGCGTGTTTCACGCAGCCAACCCCTGGCGTCTAAAGGCTCTCAATGTCCAAACGGATCCGCAAGGTCGTCTTCCCCGTCGCCGGTCTCGGCACCCGCTTTCTCCCTGCAACCAAATCTGTTCCCAAGGAAATGTTGCCGGTCGTCGACCGTCCGCTCATCCAGTATGCGGTTGATGAGGCCAAGGAAGCCGGCATCGAGCACTTCATATTCGTGACCGGCCGCGGAAAAACCGCGATCGCGGACTACTTTGATCACGCTTATGAGCTAGAGCAGACGCTTTCCTCCAAAGGCAAGAGCGACGCGCTCAACATGCTGACCAAAATGCGCCCGCCCGCCGGTGCCGCCTCTTTCCTGCGCCAGCAGGAACCCGCCGGTCTTGGTCACGCGGTATGGTGCGCCCGGGATCTTGTTGGTGACGAACCTTTCGCCGTGATCCTTGCGGACGAACTCCTGAAGTCTTCTCCCGGGTGCCTTGCACAGATGGTGGAAGCCTATGAACAAAAGCAGGGCAACATCGTCGGCCTCGTAGATGTTCCCAAGGAGCACACGGATCGCTACGGCGTTATCAAGCCCGGAAACCAGGAAGGCAAGCTGGTCGAGGTGGCTGGCATGATCGAAAAACCAAAACCGGAAGCCGCTCCCTCAACACTTGCACTTGTCGGTAGATACATTCTGCAACCATCCGTTTTCGACCATCTGTCGCGGCAGGACCGTGGCGCTGGTGGCGAAATCCAGCTGACGGACGCCATGGCCCGCCTCATCGGCAACGAACCATTCCACGGCCTCGAATTCGACGGCGTTCGTTTTGACTGTGGCAACAAGGTTGGTTTCATGGCCGCCAACGTCGCCTATGCGCTCGAGCGTGACGACATGGCTGACGAACTGCGTGAGTATCTACGGACAGTCATCTGACGTTCGCATCATTCCTGAAGCGGCTATGGCCGCCAATACAAAAAGAGGTGCGCCATGCGCGTCGCAATGATCGGAACCGGCTATGTAGGCCTTGTATCCGGAGCCTGCTTTTCTGACTTCGGTCATGAAGTAACCTGCGTCGACAAGGACAACGCCAAGATTGAAGCCCTTGAGCGTGGTGAAATCCCGATCTACGAGCCGGGTCTTGATGTCCTGGTTAATGGCAACATGCAGGTGGGCCGGCTTAACTTCACGACCGACCTGGCCAGCACGGTACCTGACGCAGATGCAGTCTTCATTGCCGTGGGCACACCATCACGCCGTGGTGACGGTCATGCAGACCTCTCTTATGTCTATGCAGCGGCACGCGAAATCGCCCCCCTGCTCAGGGGCTACACGGTAGTCGTTACAAAATCGACCGTACCCGTCGGTACCGGAGATGAAGTGGAACGCATTATCCGCGAGGTTGCTCCGGATGCGGACTTTGACGTGGCATCCAATCCTGAGTTCCTGCGGGAAGGCTCGGCCATTGAGGATTTCAAACGGCCTGACCGCGTTGTTGTCGGAACGGATGCCCAGCGGGCTCAGGACGTCATGCGCGAGCTCTATCGCCCGTTGTTCCTGCGCGAAACACCAATGGTGATCACCAACAGGCAGACATCAGAACTGATCAAGTATGCCGGCAACGCTTTCCTCGCGACCAAAATCAGCTTTATCAACGAGATGGCAGACATCTGTGAAAAGACTGGTGCCAATGTCATCGACGTCGCCAAGGGCATCGGACTTGATGGCCGGATCGGAAAACTGTTCCTGCATGCCGGTCCAGGCTACGGCGGCTCGTGCTTCCCCAAGGATACGCTCGCCCTGGTCAAGACAGCAGAAGATGTCGGCGCGCCCACCGGGATTGTCAGCGCAGTGGTCGACGCAAATGCCAGCCGGAAGAAGCGCATGGCCCACAAGGTAATCGAGGCAGCAGGCGGCGACGTGAAGGGCAAGCGGGTCGCCGTACTGGGCGTCACATTCAAGCCCAACACCGACGACATGCGCGACAGCCCGAGCCTCGACATTCTGCCGATCCTGAAGGACGCCGGCGCAAGCATCCGTGCCTTCGACCCCGCCGGGATGGACGAGGCCCGCGAGCTTATTCCTGGCGTTGAATGGGCCGAAAACGCTTACGACGCCATCACTGGTGCAGATATTCTGCTGATCGTGACCGAATGGAATGAGTTCCGCGCGTTGCAGTGGGACCGTGTAGCCGCTGCCATGCCCGGCCGCCTGGTGGTTGACCTGCGGAACATCTACACTCCCAACGAAGTCGCCCGGCAGGGCTTCACTTACCACTCCATCGGCCGGGCACCAGCGCTCGCCTGACAAGCACCTGACAGGACGCGTTTCGGAATTTTGCCGCAATTCGCGCGTATCTCATACCGCACTGACAGTCGACATCACAAAGGCCGCCCCACGGGCGGAAATCACAATGATAAAGCGCCTTCTTGCGGCCATTGTCTTCACGACCATCTCAGCCACCGCTGCATCAGCTGATCCTGAGGCCAATGCCAAGGATTTCATCAGCAGTGGTGTGGATCAGGCCATCACGATTCTGAAGGAAACAACGCCCGACGATCCGGCCAGGGCAGCTCGCTTCCGTGATTTTGTCGACCAGGTAATCGATACCCGCTCGGTGGCCCAGTTCACACTCGGCCACTACCGCAAAGGCGCAGACCCCGAACTCGTGCGTGCTTTCGAGAAGCAGTTCAAGGAATATGCAACCGCCAGCTATGAGAGCCGGTTGGGACTCTATGGCGGCCAGACGATCAATATCACCGACGCCGTTGCACGCAAGGATACGGACGTGCTGGTGAAAGGCACCATCAATGCCAAGGATGGGAGGCACCTTGCGGATGTCGCTTTCAGGGTTCTGACCACATCACGCGGACCAAAGCTGTTTGATGCTCAGGTTGAAGGCATCTGGCTTGCCGTCGAACAACGCAGCCAGTTCGGCAATTTCCTGGGTCAGCACGGCGGCGATATCCAGAAGCTGATCGATTTTCTAGCAGATGAGACAGCGCGCCTGCGCGCGGCCGGCTCGGAAACGGAAACCGCCGCAGCGGAAGGCTAGGTTACTCCACGGCCTTGAGGGCCGGCACCCGGCCATAGACATCATCAAACCGAACGATGTCGTCCTCTCCAAAGTAGCTGCCGGACTGAACCTCGATGATAGAGAGCGGCATCTTGCCTGGATTCTCGAGCCGGTGCTTCTCGCCAACCGGGATATAGACCGACTCGTTCTCCGCCACCAAAAGAGTGTCATCGCCAAGGGTGACCTTGGCAGTGCCGCCAACCACTACCCAATGTTCAGCCCTGTGGTGGTGCAACTGCAGGGAAATGGATGCGCCAGGCTTGATCATGAGATGCTTGACCTGATGGCGCGCATCTATGGCCAGGCTTTCATAGAAGCCCCAGGGCCGGTAGACGCGCGAATGCGTTTCCTGCTCACCGCGCCCCTCGGTCTTCAACCGCCCGACAATGGCCTTCACGTCATGCACCAGGTCGCGATGGGCCACAAGAACAGCATCAGATGTTTCAACAACCACAAGGTCTTTGACACCAACTGTAGCAACCAGCCTTCCCTCGGCTCGGACAAACGTGTCCTCGGTGTCCTGAACCATGACGTCTCCGGTCAGCACATTGCCGTGGGCGTCCTTGTCCCCGATATCCCATAGAGCCGTCCACGAACCGACGTCGCTCCACCCGATATCGGCCGGCACCACCACAGCATCTGCGGTGTGTTCCATAACCGCATGGTCAATTGAGGAGGAAGGGCAAGCCTCAAAGGCCTCTTTGTCGAGCCGCAGAAAATCCATGTCGCGATGGCAATGAGACACCGACATGGCGGCCTGCCGCCAGATCTCAGGCGCATGGGCTTCCAGTTCCGAAATGATACGGTCCGCGCGGAACAGGAAGATGCCCGAGTTCCAGAAGCAGTCCCCCTGATCAAGATAGGACTGCGCGGTTTGTGCGTCGGGCTTCTCAACAAACGCGTCTATCTCGCGCGCACCTGCCTCGACCGGCACACCGGAGCGGATGTAGCCATATCCGGTTTCCGGCGCATCCGGCACAATGCCGAATGTCACGAGCTTGCCTTTCTCGGCAAGCCTGGCACCTGTCGCTATCACGTCCAGGAACAGATCGGGGCGCGCGATATGGTGGTCCGCAGGCAGCACCAGCATCAGTTCGTCACGGGAATGCGCCGCACACAGCGCAGCCGCTGCTGCGATGGCTGGAGCTGTATTTCGGCCAACCGGTTCCAGCATCTCCACTTCCAGGTCAACACCTGCAGCCTGAAGCTCTGACGCAACCGTGAACCTGTGTTCCTCGTTGCAGACCACAATCGGCGGCAGAAAAAGATCGGCATCGTTCACGCGCAGGGCTGTTTCCTGAATCATCGTGCGCTCTGACGTCAACGCCATGAACTGTTTTGGATGATGGGCCCGTGACGTGGGCCAAAGGCGCGTACCGGAGCCCCCGGACAGAATAACAGGACGGATTGGTTTCATCGTTTGTCGGGCCTCTGGAACACGGCGCGCACATCAAAACTGCCATACGCGGATTTCGGCAACGGGGGTTCTAGCATAAATCGGGCCTTTTGCTGGCGTCCCATAAAGGGACAGATGTTGCGCCAAACAGGGCCGTGTCGGCGCCAAGTGTTAACACCCACAACCTGTCAGAGTTGTCCATCGCACGCGCAGCCACGGTTCAGATTGCCAAAAAACACAGGAAAACAGCCAAAAAATCGACAGTCGAAGCCTATCAGGTGTCCTTGGCATAAGGCTTGATCTCTCAGGAGCAGTCATTAACGCGCTTGAGAGGCATCCCCCCAATGTCTGCACTGCCGAAAAACAACACCAATGTCGCTCTGCCGCTTGGTTCTGCCGAAGAGAGCCAGCGTCCTGTTCCCCGCTACATTGCCCGTCGCGAGACCGCTTATGCCGGCCTGGCAACCGATGCACAGGACATTCTGACCCCGGCGACACAGGCAGAACGCACCACTGCGGATACCTCTGCCCTACGCGAGATCACCATTCGTACGTTGGATATTCTCGGCGCCATCGCCGGGCTTGTCCTCTTTGCTCCCATCCTGGCAATTGTTGCGGTCCTGATTAAGCGCGACGGCGGCTCTGTATTCTTCAGCCAGATCCGTGTCGGCCAGGAAGGCCGGGGTTTCAGCTGCTACAAGCTGCGCTCCATGGCCTCAGATGCCGAAACACGTCTGCAGACACTGCTCGACAATGACCCCCAGGCAGCTGCCGAGTGGGCAGAAAACCGCAAACTCAAGAACGATCCCCGTATCACCAGGCTTGGCCACTTCATCCGCAAGACCAGCATTGATGAACTGCCGCAGCTCTGGAACGTCATCAAGGGTGACATGAGCCTAGTCGGCCCGCGCCCGATCGTTCCTGATGAACTCATCATGTACGGCAAGGACGCTGCCGGTTATCTCGCAGTCCGCCCCGGCCTCACCGGCCTGTGGCAGGTTTCAGGCCGCAGTGACTGCGACTACGACACACGCATTGCTCTGGATCTGGAATGGACCAGGACACGGACGGTGGCGTCTTACCTTGAGATCATCCTCAAGACGGTGCCAGCAGTCCTCGCCAAAGATGGTGCGTACTAGACGTTTCGAGAGGGGAAGCTAGCCAACCTGCTTGGCGACTTCGTCGGCAATTGCCAATGACGATGTGAGTCCGGGGGACTCGATGCCAAGCAGGTTGACCAGCCCGGCAATCCCGTGGGCCTCAGGCCCGTCAATTCTGAAATCGGCAGCCGGTTCACCTCTCGCACTCAGCTTCGGTCGAATACCCGCATAGGCAGGGACAAGTGAGGCGTCCTTGAGACCCGGCCAATACCTGCGGATAGCCGCGTAGAACCCGTCAGATCTCGCAGAGTCAACCGAATACTCAATACCCTCCACCCACTCCGTGTCCGGACCAAACCGCGCCTGTCCGCCAAGATCAAGCGTCAAGTGAACGCCAAGACCCGCAGCTTCAGGCACCGGGTAGATCAAGCGCTCAAAGGGCGCACGCCCCTGAAGCGAATAGTAATTTCCCTTGCAGTAATGGGCTTGTGGCTTGTGATCCGCATCCAACCCATCAATACGCTCGGTCAAGCCAGGCGCAAATGGCCCGGCAGCATTGATGAACCTCGTGGCGCTGACAATCGCCTTGGTGTCGCCTCCCGTTGTCACCTTGAAGCCCGACTGGGCAACCTCTACCCGCTCAACGCTGGTCGCAAACGCAATTGCGCACCCGCGATCCTCCGCTTCCCCCCGGTAGCTCACCATGAGCCCGTGACTGTCTATGATGCCCGTTGAGGGCGAGAGCAACGCGCCCTCACAACTAAGATGAGGTTCGAGAGCCAGAGCCTCGTTTCGGCTCAGGAACTCAAGATCCTCAACCCCGTTTGCAGCCGCCCTGGCCTTGATCCCCTCAAGTTCACCGACCTGTTCCGGCGTCGTCGCCACAATGAGTTTTCCACACCGCTTGTGTTCCAGACCGCGCGCCGCGCAGTACTCATAGAGCTTGTGCTTGCCCTCAACGCACATCCGCGCCTTGAGGGACCCCTTGGGATAGTAGATGCCCGGATGGATGACTTCACTGTTACGGGAACTGGTATGGCTACCAATCAGCGTCTCCCGCTCAATGATGAGGACGTCCTGACCCAGCAATGCCAATGCGCGCGCCACCGCCAGGCCGATCACACCAGCCCCGGCAATCACCGTATCGGTTTCAAAATGGTCCAAGACCGTCTCCGCACTACACAGTCACGCTACGGGAGATACCACGAATTCCGGCACGTGCAATGCGGCCAGGAGCCGATACGCCGCCTGGGGTGACACAAGCCGGTGTGAAAATCTGGAAGTGACATGGCACAATGCAGCATGGCCGTGACAGCAAACCTCGTAGAGACCATCACAGTAGGCGATCAGCTCGGTGAATGTGTCCTTTGGCGTAGCAGCGACCGGACTGTGTGGTGGACAGACG
>JANQMQ010000438.1 GCA_028279995.1 Candidatus Phaeomarinibacter sp.
GGCCCTGTCACAGATGGTGACCGAAATATCTGGCGGGTCAGGCCCGAAGCCGGAGCTGAAGGACTTTCAGCCCCCTTCCACCGAACCTCAGCGCCCGAAACCACGTATCCAGGTTGTCCGCGGCAGCGCGAAAGTCGAACTGATGACGCAGGGGAACCATGGGACCACCACCCATGTCGTCAAGTTGCCTGATCCCGCCGGTGTCACCGCAGACCAGCCGTACCGCGGTGACACCGGCGCAGCCGCAGGAAGTCTGCTGACCCGTTTACGGACCCGCCTGGCAGGTGCATTTCAACCCTGACGGCGCAGGCCTGCCGAATACAGGTTGCTGCCACGCGCACGCATGGACATGATCACGGAAAACAACACATAGCCCCCGTGAGGAAACCATGGATCTGCCCGCTGTTCAGTACACGCCCGTCAGCTTCACGCCCGAGCAGGTCGGCCTGCGTGACCACTTTCGCAAATACATGATGACCGAACTCGATCCGCTCACGAAGGAATTCGAAGATGGCGGAAACCCTTACGGCTTCATGAAAAAGATGGTAGCTGATCTTGGGCTTGCTGCCGACGCCGACCGTCTCGAGAAGACCGGCGGTGCGCGCAATCCGAATGACAGCGCTGACCGCAAGAATGATCCCGACGGCGATGCCCTCATGCGCTTCATCCGCACCCAGATACAGATTGAAGTGGCGCGTGTGAATCCAGGCTTTGCGATGTCCTGGGGGGCAAGCATTGGCCTCTTCGGATCGAATGTGCGCAGCAAGGGTACAGTGGAGCAGGTCAAGAAATACGTGCCTGATGTTCAGCGATGCGAGAAAGTTGGCGCATGGTGTCTGACAGAGCCCGGCGCAGGATCCGATGCCTTCGGGTCGATGAAAACCACCGCCCGGCGCGACGGTGATGACTATGTGCTGAACGGCAGCAAGACATTCATCACAAATGCTCCCTATGCAGACTATTTTCTGGTCTACGCGCGCAATTCGGACGACGGCTCCATCCAGGCGTTCATTGTGGAACGCGACTTCAAGGGGATTGAGACGTCAAAACCGTTCGACAAGATGGGCATGAAGTCTTCGCCCACCGGCCAGGTGTTTCTGGATGACGTCCGTGTGCCTGCGGAGAACCTGCTGGGCGGCGGACAGAAGGATCGCGACCACGTCCGCAAATCGCTTGCCTCGGAGCGCATCGGCATTGCCGTGCTGTCCTACGCCATTGCGGAGCGGTGCTACGACATCGCCGTCGACTACGCTAAGACGCGCGAACAGGGCGGCCAGCCCATCGGCAACTACCAGCTTATCCAGAACCGGCTGGCGCGCATGTATGTAGATCTCTCCAATGCCCGGCGCATCGTCTATTCAACAGAACCGATGGACATACTGGATGCCTGCGCCGGGAAACTGTTTGTGGCCGAGGCAGGCACACGCATTGCCATGGAGGCCATTCACATCCTCGCAGGCAACGGGTACATGGCCGAATATGTGGTGGAGCGACTGGCGCGCGATGCAAAGCTGCTGGAACTTGGCGGCGGCACGACAGAAATCCAGATCCTCACCATCGGCAAGGCCATCATGGATACGCAGTGAGTGTCAGGCGGACATCGCCGTAAATTCTGCCGGCACCTTCTGATCCCGCGATACCTGATACAGCAGGAAATCCAGATCATCACTCTTGAGGCTTTCTGACTGCGTCAGGATACGCTCAAGGATCGAGCGACGGAAATGCTCGCGGTCATGCAGCTCGCCGTTCAGGGACATTTCGTGGAACACATCCACGGCAATGCGCAGTGGCAGGTAGAGACTCTGCGGGAGTCTCGCCTGCTGAAACAACGCACGCAGGCCAAGGCGCCCGGCATCATGCACAAGCGTCCACGCCCGGTCAGGCGAGATGCGCGCCATCTGGGCAAGCGCATACTCCACAAACCGCATTTCCCCCATGCAGGCAGCATGGACGATAAGTGATCCTGACAGACG
>JANQMQ010000472.1 GCA_028279995.1 Candidatus Phaeomarinibacter sp.
CAAGCTTTCCATTGCCCTTGCCACTGAAGACGGCCGCGTTGTGCCCCTGAACGACGCGAAAATGAACATCCTGCGCAAGAGGGCTGAATAGCCCCGATCAGCCCTGAATGCGGGCTGCCTCGACCCACCAGTCATCACGTCCGAGAGAGGCGGCGGCACTCATTGCGGCTTCTTCATCCGCGTACAAACCAAAACAGGTTGCACCGGAACCGGACATGCGGGCCATGAGACACCCATCCGTCGCCGCAATGGCGCGGATCGTTTCGCCGACCTGCGGCACCATAGTGCGCGCGGGGGCCTCCAGGTCGTTGCGGCATGTTGTCATGAACCGTGCGGCTGCACGGGCATCGGAAAATCCGCCCGGCCAGAAGGTATCGCTTTCAGCCGTAGTTGGCTGCGCATTCAAAGCCTTGAACACAGGCCCTGTGGCGACCGGCACGCCGGGGTTCACAAGCACACACCAAATCTCGGGCATGACGGGTGCGCGGGCAATCTCTTCGCCGATGCCGGACATGACACAGGGGCGTGGCGCCTGAATACACACAGGCACATCGGCGCCTAACTCAAGCCCAAACGCACCTAGAGCATCAAGCTCATGCCCCAGCCCCCAAAGGGTGTTGAGGGCTCGCATCGCCGCAGCGCAGTCCGCTGAACCACCCCCAATGCCTGCTGCGACCGGAAGGTGCTTGTCGAGCGTTATGCGTGCTCCTCGCCCTGCCCCAGCATCCAACAGGCGGGCGGCCCTCAAGACCAGATTGTCCGCCTCCGGCGTTGCCACCAGCGCGGCTGCATTGGGACCGGTCACATGGAAGGACAGACCGTCAGCCGCTTCGACAGTGAGAGTGTCGCCGGTGTCTGCGAACACAACGAGGCTTTCGAGCAGATGGTAGCCGTCCTCGCGCTTGCCGAGTACATGCAAGGTCAGGTTGATCTTGGCCGGAGCAAACTCAGTGATGGCGGTCACGGCAAAAGGCCCAGCTCTTTTTGTTTCTTCTTGGACAGGCCGGCGGCAATCATATCGTAGGACTGCCTGATATAGCCCTTGAGTTCGTCGTCCGTGAGGCCTGGGCTTTCATAGTGCTGAACCCATTTCAGGCCACGAGATGCCATGTAGGGGGCCGGACGGATTCCCGGCTGCTGGGGCAGCACTTCAAAGCCGATGTCTGTCACCTTGAACGTGAAGGCCGGCTCCTTGTCTTCCCAGCCACCAATGGCAAAGACCTTGCCGCCGACCTTCCAGACATGGGCATTGCCCCACTGTACCACATGGGTGGTGGCCTTGAGGCTCTTGCAATAGGCGTTGAATTCATCCCCGGTCATGGCAGCGACACCGGCAGCTCAGGAACCCGTCGCGGATTCGGCAGCCTCTGCGGCTTCGACAGCATCAAGGCCCTTATCAAGCTTGCGCATGATGCGCTCTGCCACGTCTTCTTCAGGGTCATTGTCCAAGGCATGCTGCCACTGGAAACGCGCCTCAGTCCGGCGCCCGACTTTCCAGAACGCATCTCCCAGATGATCATTGATCGTCGGGTCATTCGGATCCAGCTCAACGGCGCGTTCGAGCTGCTCCACGGCTTCTTCGTAGCGGCCCTGCTGATAGAACGCCCAGCCAAGGCTGTCCACGATGAACCCGTCATTGGGCCGCTGGTCGACTGCCTTCTGGATCATCTCCATCGCCTGATCAAGATTGACGTCCTGCTCCAGCCACGAATAGGCAAGGTAGTTGAGGACGTATGGCTGGTCAGGTTCCAACTCAAGTGCCTTGAGGAAGTCGGTTTCAGCACTTTCCCACTTGCCCTGCCGTTCCCGCGCAACGCCCCTGGCATAGTAGAGCGTCCACAGCCGGTTGGACTGAAATTCGGATTGTGACTGCAACAGGTCAAGGGCTCGCGTGTAGCCGACCTCAGCCTCTTCAAACTGTTCCGTCGACCGGTAGAGGTCAGCCAGTGCAATCGCCACGTCCGCATTCGCTGAAGCCGAGGGGCGCTCGCCGAGCGACTTCAGGGCATCAATTGCATCGTCCGTTCTGCCAATCCGCTCCAGCAGCAGGGCACGTTCAATGCGTGCGGTTGTCGCCAGCGCAGAACCAGAGGAGACATCGTCATAGGCCTCTGCTGCGGCAGCCAGATCTCCTGAACTTGAGAGCAGCTCGGCGAGCAGTACCTGGGCAACATCAATGCCCGAGTCCACATAGAGTGCGAGCTGCAGATAGAGAATGGAGACATCCACCCCCTGATCCCGTGAAAGGGCGCTGCCGATGCCATAGAGCGCTTCCGCGGCACCCGCGCGGGTGGTGTCTACCAACAGGCCCGGTTCATCGCCACGGCGGGCACGTGCCAGCGCGTCACTGATGATGGGATGGGATGGTGACAGCGCCAGATAGCCCGAATAGATCACGATGGCATCTTCGGTCTGTCCATTGCGTTCCAGAAACCGCCCGTAGGAATCAACGATGCGGACCGAGCCGCCGCCGGAGGAAGACATGGCCGTCTCATAGGCAGTGCGCGCACGCTCCACATCGCCGGCCAGCTCGGCAATCAACGCTGTGTGATAGGAACTGAAGAGCGTGTGGCCGGGACCATCGGCATCCAGCTCCAGGCTTTCAAACGCCTGGGCATAGTTGCCCTCCCCCACATAGGACCACGCCGTGAGAAGGCCGGACACCAGCCGGGTAAACGGCCCGGATGCTGCATTGTCGAAGTGGCCGCGTGCATCAGCAAAGCGCCCGGCCTCAATGTCGTACACGCCGAGAACAAGTCGGGCCGTCCGGTCGCCGGGATCCTGAGCAATTACCTTTTCGGCGAGTGTCGCAGCACGGGTGATGTTGCCCGCGGTGACCTGGAGCAGGAAGGCCCGGTCCAGAATCACTTCATTGGTCGGGTCTTCCGACAGCACCTGGTCATAGAAGACCGCGGCAGCGTCCCGGTCGCGCAGATTGGTGGCGTGGCGCGCAGCCAGATAGTTGCCGAGCTTGGTTTCGACATTGCGGCCGGCACTATCAATACGCAGGTTCTTGCCAACCGTACTGTCGTCAAAGTCCCTAGCATCCAGGCCGCCGAACCCGGCACAGCCGGCAAGCAACACCGATGTCAGCCCAACAATAATGAGCCGGGACTTGCCGCGTATCATTTCGCTCAACTGACCGGCCAGATGCACCTTGGAACGCTCCACCTGCTTAACCCAAATGCGAATACGCACCTTAGCTGAGAGGGCGTAAATACGCCCATCAAATCCACATCAGGGGATTGAGACCCTTTTGACTACATATTGACGTAGATCGGGCCACCGCCACCTTCCGGCACCACCCAGTTGATGTTCTGGCTTGGGTCCTTGATGTCACATGTTTTGCAGTGGACACAGTTCTGAGCATTGATCTGGAACTTCGGATCGCTGCCGTCGTCATTGGTGACGACTTCATACACACCCGCCGGGCAGAAACGCTGGGCAGGCTCAGCCCATGTCGGGAGGTTGGTCTCGATGGGAATGTTCGGGTCACAAAGTGTCAGGTGAGCCGGCTGGTCTTCCTCATGGTTGGTGGAAGACAGGAACACCGAGGACAGCTTGTCGAAAGACACTTCCCCATCGGGCTTGGGATACTCAATCGGCTTGCACTTGGCAGCAGGCTTGAGCGATGCCGCGTCCGTCTTGCCATGCTTCAGGGTAAACGGCAGACCGATGCCCAGATTATTCATCCACATGTCGATGCCACCAAGACCAACACCGATCAGCGTGCCGAATTTTGACCACAGCGGCTTCACATTGCGCACACGCTTCAGGTCTTTGGCGACATGGCTTGTTTCATATGCCGCTTCGTATGCCGTGAGCTCATCAGCCGCACGGCCGTCACGGACCGCCTCAAAGGCTGCTTCTGCCGCCATCATGCCGGTCGCCATGGCGTTGTGGCTGCCCTTGATGCGCGGCACGTTGACGAAACCGGCAGAACAGCCGACAAGCGCGCCGCCGGGGAATGCCAGCTTAGGCACGGACTGGAAACCACCTTCAGTAATGGCGCGGGCACCATAGGAGAGGCGCTTGCCACCTTCGAAAGTCGGACGGATGGACGGATGCGTCTTGAAGCGCTGGAACTCGTCAAACGGCGACAGGTACGGATTCGAGTAGTTCAGGTGAACCACGAAACCGACGGCCACGAGGTTTTCGTCGAAGTGATAGAGGAATGAGCCGCCACCGGTCTTGATGCCGAGCGGCCAGCCGAAGGGGTGCTGCACCAGGCCCTTCTTGTGCTTTGCCGGGTCGATTTCCCAGACTTCCTTGATGCCGATGCCGAATTTCTGCGGCTCACTGTCGGCGTCCAGGTCGAACTTCTTGATCACATGCTTGGAAAGTGAGCCGCGCACGCCTTCTGCAAAGAAGGTGTATTTGCCCAGCAACTCCATGCCGGGCATATAGCCATCCTTGGGCTCACCGTTCTTGCCGACACCCATGTCACCGGTCGCCACACCTTTGACGGAGCCGTCTTCGTTGTAGAGGACTTCGGCGGCGGCAAAGCCGGGATAGATTTCAACGCCCAGGGCTTCCGCCTTTTCGGCGAGCCACTTGCAGACATTGCCAAGGCTGGCGATGTAGTTGCCGTGATTGTTCATGAGCGGCGGCATCATGAAGTTCGGCAGGCGGATCGAACCGGACGGGCCAAGCACCATGAAGTGGTCGGCCTTGACCTCAGTCTTCACCGGGCAGGTTTCATCGGTGCGCCAGTCGGGAATCAGTTCATCAAGGGCAATCGGGTCGATCACGGCACCGGAAAGAATGTGCGCGCCAACCTCGGCACCTTTTTCCAGCACGCAGACGGAGATTTCGAAGTCCTGCTCTGCGGCGAGCTCCTTGAGCCGGATCGATGCGGCCAGACCCGCAGGGCCGGCGCCAACGATCACGACGTCATATTCCATGGCCTCGCGCTGCTCAGGGTGCAGAATGAACCCCTGCGTCGCGTTGACTTCGCTGGCCTTCTTGAGGGCGTCTGACACAAGAACCTCCTAGGTCGAATTTCGTGCCCGGTGCGCACGGGGTGCTGATGGCGGCACCGGATACCAGATGCCGGGCGGCTGGCATAAGATGCTCTAAACTTTCGCGGAATTCCGCCATACCCGGCATGACGGACCGCGTTTATGGGGCCTAGGCCCGCAGCGGGTCAAGCGCGCTTGTTTTGCTCATTCTGGACCCTGCATCGCGCATTTGATGCCTGTCATTAAGACGTGCGGGCCCCACGATGCGTGACCGCGGCTGGATCGTGTATGTGACTCGTGCGCCGTCCCCCTTTAAAAGTAGCGCTCATGAATGATCTTTCCACACCGGGCGACGACCACAGCGAGCTTGCCGATCTGCTTCGGTGGTTCGCTGAGGCTGGCGCTGACGAAGCCATTGGGGATGAGACAATCGACCGGCTGGCGGCTGTCGCACAGCCGGAGCCTGCGGCAGCTGCAGGGTCAAAACCGCCCTTGCCGGGGGTATCCCAGCCCCTGCGCCCACAA
>JANQMQ010000474.1 GCA_028279995.1 Candidatus Phaeomarinibacter sp.
GGGGGCCTTGCCGGCTCTGCGATCAAACGAAATTCGTCCGGCGGCGACGTCTTCAAACAGCGTTCCGGACAGCACGAAAGAATTTCTCGTCGCAATCCCGTGGAAGTCATCCACCTCGATACCCGTCCGAACCTTGCGCTCCGGTGTAAAGGTCGGGTCTTTCGTATTGATGACAAATGCACCTGCCAAGGCGTTGCGGCCGCGAAGTGTGGTCTGAGGCCCGCGGAAAATCTCAACGCTTTCCGTATCCCACAAGTCGCGGTAGTCGGCGTCGCTGATGCTCGCGATCCGGGCAACGCCGTCAACGATGAAGGGGGCGCGGGGCAGCGTGCCCGTGTTCAGATTTGTAGCGAGGCCGCCACTGCCGTCGCCGCTTGGACCGCTTGAAGAAAGACCGCGAATGGCAGGTGGGCCAAGTGTCGTAGGGGGGCTGACATTGGGGACACCTCGCACCACGTCATCGAACTCGGATATGCGGTTGATTTCCAACTCCCGCTCATCGAATACACGCACGCTGGCAGCTGTTTCACCCAAAGGCCGACTATAAAGTTCACCCTGAACGACAACCGGCGGCAGTGTCAGTGTGGTCGAAACCTCACTTGGCTCCGTAGTTTGGGCACCTGCCGCTGACCCATAAAACACGCACAAACCAACACAAATCATACGACGCATAACGTGGCCCCCGCCCCGAAAATAGAAATGCAAACGATAGATTGAACGATCGATCTACCTCTCAGTGGCGGCACACTAGCGATCCACATCAGGGAGTCAATAATTATGATCCTCATTCGCAATTAGGGCTCAAAATCGGATATAAGTGGCCACAAACTGTGGTTTTGGGGCGTGAAACGGAATAGCCCTACCTTTTGAAAGGAATTGAGCAGATGTTTATTGCGATGAATCGCTTCAAAATTCGCCCCGGCCGCGAGCAGGATTTTGAGACTATCTGGCGGGAGCGGGACAGCTTTCTGGAGGACCTGCCGGGTTTCAAGGCCTTCCATCTGATGAAAGGTCCGTCTTCGGATGATCACACGCTTTACGCGTCTCACACCGTCTGGAACAGCCGCGAAGATTTTGAAGCATGGACCAAGTCGGAGGCGTTCCGCAAAGCGCATAAAGGCGCCGGCAGTCATGAAGACATTTACCTCGGCCATCCCAACTTTGAGGGCTTTGAAGAGGTGGACGGCACGGAAGCTCTGGCGCTTGCGAGCTAGGCTGTTCAGTCGATCAAGCCGTCGGTTGCCGATGAGGCGGTGCAGGTCCAGTACCCTGCACCGCCGCCGAACTTGGGTATCCGCGCGGGCGGTTTGTGGAAACTGATCAGGAAAGCCGCGCATCCAGTCTATTTCCTCCGATGTCGGAGCATCTGATGCTTCGTGATCCGAGTTGCCGAAGTAGCAAGATGTCCTGCTTTGCGCAGAAGCTGGCGCCAGAAGATCCTTGCGGTCTACCGAATTTCATCGGCCGTGAAGACGACATCCTCAAAGGTGATGGGGTGCCCATCGTGAAACCGGGCGCGCGGGTCAAGAACAAACGTCGCGCCGTGTCCATCCTCACCAACAATTACTTCCTTTGTGATGAGGCCATAGCCAGCCGCGTCTTCATCAGCAGAACTTACAAGCAGACGGTCATACAGGTAGGCGAAGACACCATCCGCCGCGCGGCCCCTGATGATCCACGGGTTCAGGCTGCCGAACGCAATGGATGAGGCAAGCCGCAACTCGCAGCTTCTTGTGGCGTCTGGCGCTGCTTAGTTGTGTACAGTTTGCTTAATATCAAACTATAATTAAATAACCCGGATTCATAATACTTAATGGGACACATTTTACATAAATGTAAAGAATAAAGCCTGTTGACTCGGCTTCTTGGGGGCGCGAGTATCGGGTTGTATATAAGTAATGACGAAGAAAAGCCCCAGTAGAGAGCTGGGGCTTTGTGGTCCGGTGTGGCCGCGAGAACCCTTTCGGTTGCGTGCGTGTGGGAGGCGGTTCAGGTGGCGATGCGTATCAGGCACCCCTGGAAGCAGAGTGTGACTTGTCGGGATAGGGAGCACCCACCTGCACCCGGCATGAAGCCGCTCGCTTTGGCCGGTATCGTTCTCTGCGCCCTCGCACTGGCGGCGTGCGATCAGCAGGGCGACGGGGCCGTAACCGAAGAAGGTCAAGCAAGTGCAGCGCCGGACCAGCTGCCACAACCCGACGGGCCCGTAACCTATGACCCTGCCTCCTGTCCGCAGGACGCTGACGGCATGGTCTATGTCACCCTATACGGCATGGTCTTCAAATTCCCCCACGAAGACCCGCTAATGTTTGGAGCAGTGCCGCCGCAATGGCTGAGCGAAGTCCCGCCGCCATCAAATCCTGATGCCCCGGAAGGCTGCCCTGGCCATCCGCTCCGCGCCTCAAACATCTCGCTGACCTATCATTACGCGCATGTAAAAGCAGACCCCGCCGCACCGCGGGCCGGGCGGTTGGATCAATTTCGGCTGTTTGGTGTCAGCGACATGTATTGGGGAACCCAGTTGTCGCAGACACGCTCAGTGATTGGTATGTGCCGCGCAGATGAAGAGGTTCGAGATTTCGGGAGTGGTCTGACCGAATGCCAGGCGGAATGGGCGCATGCGCCATCATTCATCGCCGATCCCCAAATCTATTCTGCACCGTTTGGGCAAGTATTCACAATCCGATGTCAGCCTCCCATCGTGTTGGGGATGGACTGCCAGGTTGTGTACAAGATTCACCGCCGGGTAAATCTCGCATACGAGTTTGATAGTCGAAATATTCCGCCATCAGACGGTATCAATCTCGACAAGAGGATACGCGAACAGATTGCCAAGGTGTTTGTACCCGAACTGTCAAGCACACCAATCGGCGATCCTGCACGGCTCCTAGAAGACCTGAAACAGCCAATCCGCGAAAACCATAATCGGGAGCGCGGCTGATGTGCTCCGTATCAAGAGGTTTAAACCACTCAGAGAGGGTATTGCGCGCTGTCGCGGCTGCCTTGGTTGTACTCACATTCCTGAGCGCTTTTGCCGCCGCTGCAGAACCCGATGACACACCGACATACATTTTCCTTGGCGTGTCGGATGAGCGCGGCGCACAGCAGTATCTCGCCTGGTCGCGGGGATGGCTTGCCGGGCAACCCGTGACGCTTGCGAGCGTTCCATTGTCTGCGCGGCCTGACATCGTTTTCTACGCGTCGATATCCAAGAGGCGTTCCCCGGAAGTGAGGCGGCACCATAGTGGCCTTAGAAGTCTCGGTGAAGGCCGGCGTTATTTGATTAGCGGCGGATACGCCAACACCCTGAGCGACGCTGACGGCAACTTGGTGACCCACTGCCAGGTCGGATTTTCCCGCCTGCTTGTGCTGCAGGAAATTGCTGCTGACTTCCTGCGCCGCAAGGGCTGGACCAGCGAGCAGCTGCTGCAGAAGTTTTCCTCGACGGGCTCTCACGTCGAGGTGCGGGACGACAGGGGTGTCGGGCTTGCAAGACCGGCGGGGGACTATTCGGACTGGTCGTCCATAGCAGCCCGCACACCTCGATCCGTAGCGCTCAAAGACGCCATCCACAAGCGCCGATTTCTGGATGCACTCGCGGCATGTGTCGCGGTGCACGACCTGGCGCGCTCAGACCAGTGGCAGGGCCTGGAGCCATATCGCACCTACTCGGTTGGTGGCGCCCCACGCCTTGGCGCACAGAACATAGACTATTCCTACTTCAGCCCGCGCGGCGCGGCGGAGGACCGGCGGCTACGTGAAGAGGAATTGAGTGCATTGCTCGACGGAGGTGCGAGCGACAACCTACCCCACAGTTCTGAAGGAACAGATCAATGACAGCTGCAGCGACGCTTCACGGTTCCGAGTATCAGAGTGCAATTGGCGGAGTCTATTTTGAGGTTGCGTCAGTTGATGCCATACATGGATTTACGCCTATCGAGATAGCGCAGTTGGAAGCGGTGATAGCGGCAATCCAAAGTACCGCTACAGGTAGTGCTTTGCTGGCCGGCTTGCGGAGTGGTGACTTCACCTATGTGAAAATTCTGAGCACATCGGGGAGTATTCAGAGTTCGGCTTGGGTCGAGACCGATCACACGGATCCATACTACACTCATGTTGGTAGCCAGCCTTTTGCCGTCGGGCAATTCCAATCAACCGTATCTCTGAACCTGGCTGATATGGAGCAAAACTCTCCTGGGTATATAGCGTTAGACGGGACAAGAGTTCCATATTCCCTCGAGAGAACGCTTGCCCATGAGTTGAGTCACGCTATCGCCGAAACTCAAGACCCAACGGTAGCGAGCGATGCGGCACCGGCATTTTTCAACGTACTCAATAATCCGACTGTAGACCACAAGGGCGGGGCGGTATCGGTTGCAAATCAGATTATGGGGGAGCTGGGGGACCCTGCGTCCGAGGCTCGTATTTCTTACAACGACCTGCCGATTGATCTTTCATCACCTGTGTTTGATGTCGACTTTGGGGTAAGTTACACGGATGGTCGGGTAG
>JANQMQ010000508.1 GCA_028279995.1 Candidatus Phaeomarinibacter sp.
TAACGGCAGCCCGCACCGACGCGGATGCAAGTGTCGGCTTCTATGGTGTGAACATTCAGGAGAAGCTGGATGAATCCGGGCAGATCAAGAAGCCCCTGATGCTGCACATCGCCGAGAAAGACGAATTTGTTCCGGCGGAAGCACAGGCAACCATCAAGGAAGGCCTCGCCGGCAACGACACCATCACGGTTCATTCCTATGCCGGCCGCGACCACGCCTTTGCCCGCGAGGGCGGTGCCCATTACCACAAGGAAGATGCCGACCTGGCAAATGGCCGCACCCTGGCCTTCTTCCGTCAGCACCTCGCCTAGCGGCGGCGCGACCGGGAACTGAATCAAATCGGGCATTGTTCCGTATACGAATCAAAACCAACAAGGACACAGGCCTCATGGTCAAAGCCATTCGCATTACGGAAACAGGCGGCCCCGACGTTCTGAAGCTGGTGGATGTGGATCTGCCGGATCCCAGGCCCGGTGAGATTCAGGTCCGCCATACCGCCATCGGCCTGAACTACATCGACACCTACTTCCGGTCCGGCCTCTACCCGGCCCCCATACCCTGTGGGCTCGGGCTTGAAGCGGCCGGCGTGGTGACAAAGGTCGGCGACGGTGTAACGGCGCTGAAAGAAGGCGATCGGATCGCCTATGGCTCCGGCCCCCTTGGTGCTTACTCGGAAGCACAGAACGCGCCGGCCAACCGGGTCGTCAAAGTTCCCGACGGCGTGAGCGATAAAGACGCCGCCGCCATGATGCTGAAGGGCATGACAGCGCAATATCTCCTGCGCCGCACCTACGAAGTGAAGCCCGGCGACACCATTCTGTTTCACGCAGCTGCGGGTGGCGTTGGCCTCATCGCCTGCCAATGGGCAAAGCACCTGGGGGCAACTGTGATCGGCACGGTGGGCAGTGAAGAGAAGGCCGCCTTGGCCAAACAGGCCGGTGCGGACCACACGATCCTTTACCGCGACGAAGATGTTCCGGCACGTGTGCGCGAGATCACCGGCGGCAAGATGGTGCCGGTCGTCTATGACGGCGTCGGCAAGGATACCTTCGAGATGTCGCTAGATTGCCTCGCGCCCTTGGGACTGCTCGCCAGTTTCGGCAATGCGTCCGGGGCGGTACCACCGATCGACATCGGCATCCTCAATCAGAAAGGCTCGCTTTTCATCACCCGTCCCTCTCTTGCCGCCTACACTGCAAGTGATGACGATCTGGCGATGACAGCGGCAGACCTTTTTGACGTAATGGCCATTGGTGCGGTGAAGGCAGATGTCCGGCAGGAATACGCCCTCGCAGACGCAGCCCAGGCTCACACGGATCTTGAAGCCCGCAAGACGACTGGCGCAACAGTGCTGATCCCCTGATCGAGCTGTCTAGAGGGCTTCGAGCAACCCATTGCCGGCAACGCCGTTGCCCACATCAATGAAACTTGCCTTCTCCAGAGTGAGCGGCTGCGGCGTGCTCGCTTCGACAGCCAGAGGATCAATAATCTCATCTGACTCCCGCCATTGCATGGTTCCGATAAGACGATGCCCCTCACCATCCGGTCCGCGAACCGGGAGAAAGGTCATCTCGCCCTCCCTGCCGGACCCTGACGGGGTCGTGTCCCGTGTAATCAGCACAACACCACACGGTTGTTCGTGAAGAGCATGGAACATGGCGTAATTCGCTGCCCTTTGAGGCTCGGGGATATAGGCCATCACATCATGACCGGTCATGTCGACGCCAATGCCTTCGGTCAAGGCACTGCCCCAAAGCCGATGTATCAAAGCTGTCTCATCCCAGTGCATGTAACGCACATAAGGCGCCAGCCGATGCAGTTGATGCAGCGTGACGTCGTCATAATCCGGCACCGTCTTGTCGCCGCGAATGTGCCACCAATAGGCCAGAAACGCATGGCCCACGCGGGTCAACACCACTGATCCATGCTGCCGCGGAACATCTGACAACGGGGCACTGACAGTCGCCGCCGCGGTGTTCGCAATCTCGGGGCGCATTGAGGCATAGGCCCAGCCGGCGACCTCCCGCCGCCCATCATTTGCATTCAATGAAGCGTCTCCCTGAAAAAGGGCAAACCAGTAAAATTTCCCAAGCTGGACTCACCATCATTGTGCGACCCTGCAGGTCAAGAACCAGTTACTCACTATCGATCAGTAATAACCAAGTCTTCAGGTCGGAATACCAAATCCAAGATCAATATAGCTGAAGGATTGGATCACAGTACTGGGATCTTCCGCAAACTCAACACGTTCGCCCGGGGTCGGATCCACAAATGATCCAGGTCCGATCATGCGCGGCTCGCCGTCAGACCCTGCCGCTACAGGAAGGGTCAGAAACTCAAACACACGGGTCATGCCAGACAGATCCGTAACCTGACGTTGCTGGACAAACCCACATGGATGGCTGTGCAGATTTCTGAGCCGTTGCTTCTCTGTCTCGCGATCGCCTTTGCGCAAAAGGCCGAACACATCAGCCCCGGTCAGATCGATTTTCATCCATTGCACCAGCGCGGTTCCCCAAACCCGATAGACGACTTTTTCAGGGCCATCCCACCGCATGTACCGGATGTAGGGCAGCAAACTCACAAACTCCTGCGGCCGGATATCCTGCGGAGACGGCATTGCAGAAGTGCCACATGCATTCTCCCAATAGGCCAGGAAAGCAAGCGACCGCTCCGAAAGAGGCAGAACCGCTGTCGCGTTTTCGTGTGTTTCAGCTGATGACAGGACCACATTCATGGCGGCACCCTACAGCCCAATGATCTGGCAACAGTTAAAGCTCAAACAAAATCGGACGCGTGATTGTGAGCCAAGGAAAACTGCTGCCGGCCAGACGTCTTTTTTGCACATCGCAGCTAAGACACTTGAAGCCTTACGCTTTCTTACTGCCCTTTGAGCAAAGCCAAATCAGGAACCCCGGCTCCTACATCGATGAATGCCGTTTTCTCCACTGCAAGCAAATGGCCTTCTTCCGGCTTGTAGGGTTGCGGGTCAAAGACTTCACGCGCCTCAACCCATTGCAACGTCCCGATGAGTCGTGGCGGATGCGTGGGCGAAACAGCGACTGGCAGAAAGGTCATTTCAAAGGCAACACCAGACTCTGGCGTACTGTCGCTGCGAACGATCAAAACACACCCGCATGGATGATCACCCGCCGCTTGGAAAAGCGTCCGGCGGGCATCACGACGCTCCGGTGCCACATAGGCCAGCATATCCTCACCGGTCAGATCAACGCCCGTCCCTTCAGTAAGCGCACTCCCCCACAGACGATGCACCAAGGCATCGCCCTGCCAGTGCAGATAGCGCACATAGGGCGCGAGCGTTCGCATATCAGGTGGTGACACATCATCCGTATCCGGAACAATCTTGTCGCCCCGGATATACAACCAGTAGGCAAGAAAGGCATGTGCCGGTGCCGTAAGCTCGATGTCGCCGTGTTCGCGCGGTACGTCCGCGAGAGGAACACTCACGGCGGCGCAAGCTGATTCCATGATTTTGGGCTGCAATGCCGAGTACGCCCATCCGGAAACCAGGGGTTTGCGGCCATCGACACTCATGTGGACCTCCCAATCCATCCCGCTGCATGTGGCCACGCCACTGCATGCGGGCTTTCTGGCATTTACGCCAAAACACTCAAGGATTGGTTTATCCGCAAGCCGAAGCACCCATAAATCGAGGAAACAAGCCGGTATCGCCTCTTACAGACGCATCAATAACCAGCCTGCTCACTGGAATTGAGCGGATCAGGTATTCATTGAATCAAAGAATTCGTCGTTCGACTTGGTCTGCTTGAGTTTGTCGAGCAGGAACTCGATGGCATCGGTTGTGCCCATGGGGTTCAGGATGCGCCGCAGCACATACATCTTCTGCAGCACCTTCTTGTCGACCAGCAATTCTTCCTTGCGCGTGCCGGACTTGAGAATGTCCATGGACGGGAACGTCCGCTTGTCGGCGACCTTGCGATCAAGCACGATTTCCGAGTTGCCGGTGCCCTTGAACTCTTCGAAAATGACTTCGTCCATCCGGCTGCCGGTATCAATCAGCGCGGTGGAGATGATGGTGAGCGAGCCGCCTTCTTCGATATTACGGGCCGCACCAAAGAACCGTTTGGGCCGCTGCAACGCATTGGCATCCACACCACCGGTCAGGACTTTGCCCGACGACGGCACCACCGTGTTGTAGGCGCGGCCAAGGCGGGTGATGGAGTCGAGCAGGA
>JANQMQ010000513.1 GCA_028279995.1 Candidatus Phaeomarinibacter sp.
CATGGGCCGACCGTTGATGCCCATGCCGCCTCCCCCACAAACATTACCCCAATTGGCAGCCAGCGCCGCCAGTGTTTCGCCATCACCCAGATTGAGCACGAAGGATCGGGTCACGGTGGCAGTTGAAGCATCTGGAGGGGAAAGGTTCGCCAATTGGTCAGGCACCTCTCCATCAAAACCACGCGAGGCGTTCCGGACAAGCTGAAGTGCCGGCATCACTTCGCCGCCGCCGAAAGGTCCACCAGTCAGGAAGTCAAACGTTCCTGCTCCGCCACCAATAACCCCGACCATTAGACTGTTGGCCTCAACATCCTTCATGTCGACAAGCACTTCGTAGCGCTCGCCCGGAGACAGGGTGATGCTCTCCGCGTCCGCAGTGGAAGGGAGAAACCCGCCATCGGAGGCGATGACATGTAGCGGCCCTGTTGCCATGGACAGGGAAAGGAACCGTGCATTGCAGGCGTTGAGAATGCGCAGGCGCACAAGTCCACGAGGTACAGCTTGCCTAACCGGTGCAAGCACCCCATTGACCACCAAAGTGTCGCCCTCAAAGCCCTCTTCGAAGACCTCACCGGTCAACGTGTAGCTCATCCGTCCAGCGTCATCGAACATCTTGTCCTGAAAGATCAGCGTGAAGTCATCAACGCCATAGGTTTTCGGCAAATCAGCAGCCAGGCTCGCATCGTCTTCAATCAGCATGACGCCCGCCAGGCCTTTGTAGGTTTGCCGAGCTGTCTTGCCATGGGCATGAGAGTGAAACCAGTTCATGGAGGCTTGCTGGACGATCGGCACATCGGGTGACCAGGTCTGCCCCGGCTCGATTTCCTGATGCGGTCCGCCATCGACATCACCAGGGATATGCAGGCCATGCCAGTGCAATGTCGTGACGTCGCTGATGCCATTGACCACGTCAAACGGCAGGGTCTGCCCCTGCTTCACCCGCAACACCGGCCCGAGATAGCTATTGTTTATTCCGAATGTCGAGCTGGCTGCGCCAGTGCCAAAGTCGTGGGTAGATGAGGTCAGAGCCAGGGCAATTCTGCCGTCGATGCCACCGGTCAGATCAGTCATCGGAATCAGCGGCAGTGGCCGGACAACACCTTGTGTACAGCCGACGCCAGCAGCTGTTGCAAGCACGCCCGCGGCAGATGCCTTGAGAAATGCACGCCTGTCCATTGGCACCCTCCAATTCATCAACTATGGTTGAAAAAATGGAACCATACACCCTCTTTGTCAATCATGATTGATAAAAAAGACGACGATTTCCTTGGTGCAAATATCAAGGGATTAATGATGACACTCCTGGCGGACTGGAACCGCCAGATGGATCAGGGACGGGCAACCACGAAGTTTGCGGACATTCGACCGTCCGACATGCGTGTTTTCGGACAGCTTCGCGGGAGGACCGTCAAACTGTCTCAGATCCATCGCGAGCTGGGCTTTTCTCGCCAAGCGGCGCAACAGGCGGTCGACCGGCTGGTGCAGCATGGCGTATTGAAAGTCGAGCTGGCATCCGGAAGTCAGCGGGACAAGGTCGTGTCCGTCACCAAAACCGGCCAGCAATTGCGCGCGCTGGCCGCGCGACAAATCCGTGAAATTGAAATTCGATGTGCTGAAACAATCGGCGAAGATGACAGGGAAGCGCTTCGACAAACCCTGCTGCGACTGGTCGAGGCTGCCCGCCAGAACTCACAGGACGCATAGTGTCAGGAGGAATTGAAGCGACAGATGTCAGTATCGCCCACTTATGCTAATGTGACGCATTCGCGGCAGGATCACGACCGCCTGCTCACTGACTTTACTCCGTTTCAGGGCTGACACTCTCATGACCGACACGACGCTCACGTCCGAAGCCGAACTGCGCGACAGCTACGCCATGCCCAATGATGCGGTGCTGGCAAAGGACATCCGGCATATTGATGCCCACTGCGCGCGCTTCATCGAGCTGTCGCCGTTCTGCGTGCTGGGCACGTCGCGAGCGGATGGTCTGGGGGACGTCTCCCCTCGCGGCGGCGAGCCGGGCTTCGTCCATGTGCTCGACAAGACGCATCTGGCGATGCCGGACCGGCCGGGCAACAACCGGCTCGATTCACTGACCAATGTGGCGCATAACCCGGCCATCGGGCTTCTGTTCTTCCTGCCTGGTGTCAATGAGATGTTGCGGGTGAACGGTACGGCGTCGATCAGCAAGGACCCTGAACTGATGGAGCGGTTCCTGGCGAACGGGCGCCCTCCTCTCTCGGTCCTCGTGGTCGAGGTGATGGAGGCCTACCTGCATTGCGCCAAGGCCATCAAGCGGTCCGGACTGTGGGACCATGATGCGCAGATCGAGCGCAAGGACTTTCCAAGTCTCGGACAGATCATGCGGGACCAGCTGGCGCTGGACATCGAGGCGCAGTTGATCGACCAGGCACTGGATCAGGATGCCAAGGACAATCTCTACTAGGCCGTCTCCGCTGCATCTCCCCTTGTCCGCGGCTGCCGCTCGGGCCATCTTACGCAAAGTGACCCGCGGTTGTGTAACGCGAGTCGCAGGCCCCTGACTGTCCAGCGAGATGTCTCATGTCCCTTCCTGATCTACCCGCTT
>JANQMQ010000524.1 GCA_028279995.1 Candidatus Phaeomarinibacter sp.
ATATGAGCAATGATGATTTCCCTGGTGACCGCAACCCGCACCATCAGCATGCAACGGGTGCTGCATCCGGTTCCAGCAAGACCTTTGCGTATCAGCCCGATGAGTTTCCTGGCGACCGTAACCCACACGGCCGCAGCTAGAATCTCAGTCTCTAGGCTCACGGCCTGACTGATCACATGGCAAGAACGGGGCGCTCCAGGCGAGGGCCCCGTTTTTCATTCAGTCCATCACAACGATGCGTGGCGCTGGTTTCTGGCCGGTGTTTTCCAGGGACGCCATCAGACCGGCAGCAATCTGCTTGAAAACTGTTGCTGATGCCCCGTTGGGATCGACGCCTGCGACAGGCTTTCCTTCATCACCACCTTCGCGAATGGCTGTGATCAAAGGCACTTCGCCAAGGAAGGGAACATTCAGTTTTTCAGCTGTCTTTTTCGCGCCGCCATCACCAAAGATGTGGTTGCGTGAGCCGTCGGGCATTTCCAGCCAGGCCATGTTTTCGACCACACCCAGTATCGGGACGCGCGTCTTCTCAAACATCGCGACGGCTTTCCGCGCGTCAATCAGCGCAATTTCCTGAGGCGTTGACACGATGACGGCACCTGTCATCGGCACACGCTGTGCCAGGGTCAGCTGTGCGTCACCCGTTCCCGGCGGCATGTCCACCACCAGCACATCAATGGGCGCCCATTCCACGTCAACAAGCATTTGCGAAATCGCGGACTGAACCATGGGGCCACGCCAGATCATCGGCGTTTCTTCCTCGACAATGAGGCCGATCGACATGGCCTTGATGCCAAAGGCTTCCAGCGGAACTAGTTTCTTGTTGTCGCTGGTATCCGGTTTGCGGTCAAGACCCAGCATCCGGGGGATGGAGGGTCCATAGACGTCTGCATCCAGCAGGCCGACCTTCAGGCCAAGGGCATGAAGTCCCAATGCGAGGTTAGTTGCGAGGGTCGACTTACCGACGCCGCCTTTGCCGCTGGAAACAGCCACGATTGCGCCGACACCGGGAATGTCCAACGGGCCTGTCTTGCCGCCCGGCTTCTGGGCTTGTGCCTGGGTGGGAGCCTCTTGTGCGGGCGGTGGCGCCGACGGGGCTTCATTATGTGCCGTGAGAACGGCTGTTACCGAAAGCACACCTGGGACGCGTTTTACGGCAGCCACAGCTGCTTCACGTACTGTTTCCATGGCGCCAGCCTGCGCGGGGTCGATTTCGAGGGCAAATCCGACATTGCCGTCACGGATCACTAGTCCCTGCACGATGCCGGCTTCCGGCAGCGGCCTGCCATCCAGGGAGGACACAGTGGCCAGTGCGGTGAGTATCTGATCGCGGTCTGGGGCGGGGCGACTTGTCATCGTGGTCTGAGGTCCTGACTTGTTTGTCCCGCTTTGGTGCCCTTTATGGTTTCAGGACGGTTTTCCCTTGCAGAAAAAGGGATTAAGCGGTGCGATTTATTCCGGTTCGCGTTGCAGCGGGCGGTTTGCCTATCATATAAGCCCGTAGAGATTGTTCGATGGGTAGCACTTGGCTTCCCTTCGATAAGTAGTCAAGGCAGCGCGACACTATTGCGGTTCGCACAAATCATGAGGATGGATATATGCCCTGGGACGACAAAAGTGGCGGCGGCGGTCCGTGGGGGCAGGGGCCTTCAGGCGGTGGACGCGGCAACGGATCCGGCGGCCCGGGCGGCCCCG
>JANQMQ010000558.1 GCA_028279995.1 Candidatus Phaeomarinibacter sp.
GCTCATCAAGCAGTGGGACTCAGCGGGGCCCCTCGCCCAATCCGGCGGCGCGAAAGGGGATGGCGCGGACGCCAGCGCGCCGTGCACCTTCAGCTTCCATACGGCGTTTCACGATGACGCAACACCGCCCGATGCACCGGACCGCTGGAGCATCGAGGTGCGCTGCATGGTGATCTACGACTGATCGCCCCATTTGGCTGATCGTTCCGGCTCGCCGCTACCTGGCAGGTAATTGGGCCAAGAGGCCCGTTATCGCTCCGTACATGTCGCGATATGCACCGCTGCGACATATGGAGCCATCAGATGACACCACCCCTTCCCGCGCACCCTTTCGTCGACACCTTCCGCTCGATCTGGGCAGACCCGACGCTTGACGGGCTCATGTCCACACTGCGCGATGATGTTGTGCTGATCCAGCCGCTCTCGCCGGTCCTCAACGGCAAGGATGCCGCCCGGCTCGCCTTCCGGCGCATCCTGCATCAGTTCCCCGGTCTGCGCGGTGAGGTTGCCGGTGGCCTGGGCGACGGCAATCTGGTCTTCATCGACTGGACCATGATCGCGCCGATCGGCGGACGCGACATCCGCATTCCGGTCATCGACAAGTTCACATTGCAGGACGGCATGGTGACAGAGCGGGTCGCCTATTTTGACCCAACGCCCGTCACCCGCGCCGTCATGCGCAGCCCGTCCACCCTCCTGCGCAGCGCAGCCGCACAGTTCATCCGCAGGGGATAAGCAGGCCGTCTATTTTACCGGTGAGACCTTGCCGGTGAACGGCATGCGCGGAAAGAGCCCGGACACTTCATGGGGCACATAGGGTGCCTCCAGTTCAGCGATGTCGTCCGCTGACAGCGTCACGTCCAGCGCGTCCACAGCGCCTTCCAGATGCGATACCTTGGTGGCACCGATGATGGGTGACGTGACTTCGGACTTCGCCAGCAGCCACGCCATGGCGACTTCGGCGCGGGTCTTGCCGATGCGCTCCGCCACTGTCCCGACGGCATCAATCACCTTGGCATCACTGTCTTCCGTACGCTGATAAAGATAGGTCATGAACTGATCTGTCTCCGTCCGCGTGGTTGTGGCCCCTGTCGGGCGGGTCAGACGGCCACGCGCCAGCGGGCTCCAGGGAATGATGCCAATGCCCTGGTCTTCGCAGAGGGGCAGCATCTCGCGTTCTTCTTCGCGATAGATCAGGTTCAGATGGTTCTGCATGGAGATGAAGCGGGTCCAGCGGTTCATGTCCGCCACATGCAGGGCCTTCATAAACTGCCACGACATCATGGAGGACGCACCGATGTAGCGGGCCTTGCCCGCTTTCACGATGTCATGGAGGGCTTCCATGGTTTCCTCGATGGGGGTGGCGTGATCCCAGCGGTGAATCTGGAACAGGTCCACATAGTCCATGCCCAGGCGGGTCAGGCTGTCGTCAATGGCGGCAAACAGCGCCTTGCGCGACAGGCCGCCGGTATTGGGCGCGCTCTTCCATGGCCAGAAAGCCTTGGTGGCCACAACGATTTCGTCGCGATGGGCCATGTCGTTGAGAGCCCGGCCGGTGATCTCTTCGGATTCCCCATCGGAATAACCGTTGGCCGTATCAAAGAAGTTGAGGCCCAATTCCAGCGCCCGGCGGATGATGGCGCGGCTGTCTTCCTCGCCCAATGTCCAGGCATGGTTGCCGCTATCGGCACCGCCAAAGGACATGCACCCCAGACACAGGCGGGAGACCTTGAGGCCGGTGGGTCCAAGATTGGTGTACTGCATTGATCTTCCCCTTTTGAACGCATCAGGCGGCGCCCTGTTTGTGGCCTTGGACGGCTTTCCGTTCCTGCCATCTCAAACATGACCGCCGGTCATTATTGCATTCAAACTAGGCAGAGTGCCCGCCTCGTTCAAGGGCCGCGTGCTGATCAGGTAACAATTGCCACATTGCAGTTGCGCCCGACCCAGTCGCGGAACCGGTCCGGGTCGGGGAAGGCGATGGAGCCGTAGCCCAAGGTGATCAGCCCACGGACACTCAAATCCTTGAGCGCCTTGCACAGCGAGACGCGGGACACGCCGATCATGTCGGCGAGATCAGCCTGGCGACACTGAATGTGTCCGTTCAGGCCGGCGGTGAGATCCATGGAATACAGGGTCTTGGCCACCCGCTCGCGCAGTCCCAGGCGGCGCATTGAGTCCAGCACATCCAGCAGAAAGTGAGACCGGGCCAGCGTGATGGACAGCAGGGTTTCCAAGAGTCCCGGTTCGTCGTTACACAGCGCACGAAAACGGCTGGCGGAGAGCTGATAGATCTCCGTCGGGCCGATCGCGACAAAGTCCTGAGTACGGGGAATGTCGGTGAACAAAGTTACCTCACCGAATGTCTGGCCCGGTCCGAGAACCGACATCATCACGAACGTCCCGTCCTCACCGAAGACGCCCATCTGCCCGGCGCCAGACTTGATGATCGACAGTCCAGCCCTTGTGTCTCCGCGGCTTTGAATGATCTGGCCATCGCCGAATTTCGAGATCGTTGCCTCGGCCCGCACCCGGTCCGCCATTTCAGGCGACAGCGCCTCCATGAAGGGCCGCGTGTTGAACTGAAGCAGGTCTCGCATAATTTTCGAAATGTAAAACACTTAACAATCATGTGCAATGACCGCTGCTACCCAATGGGTCCATCACGGGCCAATCAGAGCCGCCAGGGAGGCAGTCATGCAGCCGGAAATCGCCATTATCTTCGCAATCCTCGTGGGATTTGTGCTTCTGGAAATCGTCTTCACCAGCTTCTTCAAGAAGCCGGGACAGACCAGAAGCGACGCCATTGTGGAAATCGTCTCCACGGGCATGCTCTCCGCCGTCACCCAGCCATTCGTGCTGGCGGGCGGCGTCACGGTTGCAGCGTTCATTGCGCCGGGCGCGGAAGGCATTCTTGCCGACTGGCCGTTCCTCGCCGTCTTT
>JANQMQ010000361.1 GCA_028279995.1 Candidatus Phaeomarinibacter sp.
GCCGTGCAGTGGACCCGGAATGGCAGCCGTTCACGGCGCAACTGGTCCAGCGCTCAAAAGCAACCGTGGTGCCGATCTTCTTTGAGGGCCAGAACGGCAGGCTGTTTCAGATTGTCAGCCATTTCAGCCGAACACTGCGCCTGTCGCTCCTGTTCCGCGAAGTACGTGAGAGCATTGGCAGCCGGGTGCCGATCCGCATTGGCAAACCCATCCGCTATGACGAGCTATCACATGTGAAAGACCGCGCAGCCTTTGCCGACGAGCTACGCAAGCGTACTTATTCCCTGGGCGGCGCACCGATGCCGCGCCGCACCTACAGCGGCAAGACCCTGGGTGAGAAGTGGCGAGCCCGCCGCGCCAGCCACCAGATGCGCTGACGGCTTGCGGCTGTTTTTGTGAGCTCGTTGTGAGTCAGCCTCGGCCACGATAGGGCGGCACACCCTGATCCGGCAGCCAGACGCCTGTGGGCACATCACCTGTTTGCCAGAAGACATCAATGGGAATGCCGCCGCGCGGATACCAGTAGCCGCCGATGCGCAGCCATTTGGGATCGAGAAGCTCCACCAGCCGTTTGGCGATGGCAATGGTGCAGTCTTCATGGAAGGCGCCGTGATTGCGGAAGCTGCCCAGATACAGCTTCAGGGACTTGCTCTCCACCAGCCAGTCGCCCGGCACATAGTCGATGATAATATGCGCGAAGTCCGGCTGGCCGGTGACAGGGCACAGGGACGTGAATTCCGGCGCGGTGAAGCGGGCCACATAGTCCGTACCCGGATGCGGGTTCGGCACGCGCTCAAGCTCCGCTTCCTCCGGGGAGGCGGGCAGGGCGGTCTGAGCGCCCAGCTGGGAAACGTCCGGTCCGTCCGTCATGACTTTGCCTTCCCATGCCGCGAGCCTTCATAGATGCACGCTTCGCCGCAGCTGTCGCGGTGGATCTCGATGCGCGCCAGTTCCGGCAGCGGGGCTGCAAGCCGCGTCCACAGCCACAGGGTTATGTTTTCCAGCGTCGGCGCTTCAAGACCTTCGATCTCATTGAGGAAGCGATGGTCCAACTCCTCGCGGACGGATGTCAGCTCGGCCTGCACATCGCCAAAATCCCGGATCAGCCCGGTTGCGTCATCCGGCATGCCATCGAGGCACACGATGACCCGGAATGAGTGCCCGTGCAGGCGCCGGTTGGGGTGGCCTTCTTCCGCATGCGGCAGGTAATGGGCCGCGTCGAAGGTGAATTGCTTGGTGATGCGCATGGCTTGAGAAATCTGACGCCTAGGGAATGCCGATATATTTATGTGACTGCAGGGACAAACGCCATTTGGGGTGCGAAAGGCAATAGGAAACCGCCAATTGCGTGTTTTTATCGCGGGTGGGCCCATCCATGGGTTGCAGGTAGAACTGCTCGAAATCGAGCGTTTCAAAGCGTTCCGGCTGCGCTTCCGCCTGGGTTTGCGGATACACAAGCTTGAGTTCCTGACCGGAGGTGAGCACCAGCGGCGCATTGGCTTTGGGGCTGACACAGATCCAGTCAATGCCACCGGTTGTGCCTTGCGGGGCTTCGAGCGTCCCGTTTGTTTCGACGGCAATCTCGAAGCCTGCTTCATGCAGTGCATCGATGAGCGGCCCGTCCAGCTGCAACAGCGGTTCACCCCCGGTGCATACGACCAGACGACCGGCAGAGCCGCCCTGCCATTTGGCAGTGACTGCAGCCGCCAGATCGCCCGGCGTCGAAAACTTGCCGCCGCCGTTGCCATCGGTCCCGACAAATTCCGTGTCGCAGAAGGTGCAGACGGCATCAGCCCGGTCTTCTTCCCGGCCAGTCCAAAGATTACAGCCCGCGAACCGTAGGAACACAGCAGCGCGGCCCGCTTGGCCCCCTTCACCCTGAAGGGTCGGGAACATCTCTTTGACGGAATAGGTCACAGGATATGCGCCTTCCACGCGTCCCAGCCGGCGGCGCGCAACTCACAGGCTGGGCAGGTGCCGCAGCCCTTGCCCCACGGGTGGGAGGTGTCCCGGTCACCCAGATAGCAGGTGTGTGTGTCGTCGCGGATGATCTGCGTCAGCGTATCGCCGCCAAGCGCGTGC
>JANQMQ010000608.1 GCA_028279995.1 Candidatus Phaeomarinibacter sp.
GGGGGCATCTCCGTGGGCGGCATGGTCCTGAACCGCAAATGGTTCTTCGGTGCCATGGTGCCGGGGGTTGACCATCTGCCCGCAACCTATTCCCGCGAGCATCAGGCCTTCACGAAAGGCCAGCCGGAATGGGGCGCGCATCTGGCGGATGATCTGGAGCGGCTTGTGGCGCTGCATGATGCATCCACCATTGCCGCCGTCATCGTGGAGCCGATGGCAGGCTCAACGGGGGTACTGCCGCCGCCGGTGGGCTATCTGGAACGCCTGCGCGAGATCACCAGGAAGCACGGCATTCTCCTCATCTTCGATGAAGTTATTACCGGGTATGGACGATTGGGTGCTGCCTTTGCGGCGGAGCGCTTTGGTGTCGTGCCGGACATGATCACCTTCGCCAAGGGGGTTACGTCCGCCTCGGTCCCGTTGTCCGGCGTCATTGTGAGTGAAGATATCTACGACACCTTCCAGGACAGCGTGGCCGGCGTTGACCACGCCATTGATCTGTTCCACGGCTACACCTATTCGGCGCACCCCCTGGCCTGTGCGGCAGGGCTGGCAACGCTCGATCTGTATCGCGACGAAGGTCTTTTTGAGCGCACCGCAGCCATGGAGCCGATGTGGGCCGACGCTGTCATGACACTGAAGGATCATCCGCTTGTGCAGGACATCCGCCAGCTTGGTCTGACGGCCGCCTTTGACCTTGCATCTATGGAGGGCGCGCCTGCCAAACGCGGCTTTGAAGCCATGAAGGCGGCCTTCCATGACCATGATCTGATGGTCCGTGTAACAGGGGACACAATCTGTCTGTCGCCGCCTTTGATCGTCAGCGAGGATGAAGTGGGCGAGATTGTGGCACGGACGCGAAAGGTATTTGACCAGGTCGCGTAAAACACACTGTGTTTTCAGTGGGTTAGATTATCACGCAGCCGTTATGAGATGTCCGGTTTGTCGCACTTGTGGGATGCCTGATCGACGCCCATATCGGTGTCACACCCGGACAGCCTCCCGGTTCAGTCAGCATCCCCCTCCCCCTCGACTGGGCTTATGGACAGGCATTTACCCGGGCCTTGAGCCCGGTGGCAGAGATGCCGCCGGGCTCTTTTTTGTGTGAGGCCGGACGGGCAATCAGCCGCCGGTGATGGTCGCGCCGCCGTCGATGGTCATGGTCTGGCCGGTCATGAAGGCACCGGCATCAGACGCAAGGAACACGGCAGCCCCGGCAATCTCGTCCGGGATACCGATCCGCTTGAGGGCGGAGCCGGAGGTCGAGGCCTTGAGGATATTTTCATCGTCCCAAAGCGCTTTGGCGAAATAGGTCTTGATCAGGCCCGGCGCGATGGCGTTGGCGCGAATGCCCTTGTCGCCATATTCAACGGCCAGGTTGCGCGCCAGCTGCATGTCCGCCGCCTTGGAGATGGCATAGGCGCCGAGGATGGGTGAGCCCTTGAGGCCGCCGATGGACGAGATGATGGTGATCGACCCTTCGCCACGTTCCAGCATCTGTGGCAGCACCATGTTGCACAGCCAGTGGTTGGACTTGATGTTGACGTCCATCACCTTCTGGAAGGCGTCGTCGGGAATATCCGCCGAGGACCCGAAGTAAGGGTTCACCGCGGCGTTGCAGACAAGCGTGTCAATGCGGCCGAACGCCTTCATCGTTGCATTCACCAGCTTCTCAAGCTCTTCCTTGTGGGAAATGTTGCACGGGATGGCGACCGCCGTGCCCTCACCATGGGCCTCGTTGATTTCAGCGGCCACCTTGTCGCAGGCATCCGCCTTGCGGCTGGAGACGACGACCTTGGCGCCGTGTTCCGCCATGCGT
>JANQMQ010000627.1 GCA_028279995.1 Candidatus Phaeomarinibacter sp.
TTCACCTCAAAGCCGGGGAAGAGTTCGTCGAAGTAAAGCTGCAGCAACTCTTCCAGGCGAATGAAACGTGCGTCCTTGCCGGGCAAGCGGACAAAGCGCTCGATCTTCGAAGGCAGCGGAATGAGCCCGTTGATCTGGTTCTTGTCTTCCCCCCGCAGCAGTTCCATGACGAGGCAGAGGCCGCGGTTCGGGATAAAGGGGAAAGGATGGGCCGGATCGATGGCGATCGGGGTCAGGACCGGATAGAGCTGTTCTGTAAAGTATGTATCCAGCCATCGCCGTTCCGCCCGCTTCAACTCACCGGCACTGACCACCGCAATCCCTGCGTCCTTCAGTTCGCCGGTCAGGTCGTGCCACTTCTCCTGCTGCCAGCGCATCAGCTTGGCAACACGCTCGTTGATCGCCGCCAGTTGTTGCGCCGCCGTCAGCCCCTCAGGTGAGCGCGCCTTGACCCCGGCGCGGATCTGACCCAGAAGGCCGGCGACGCGCACCATGAAAAACTCATCCAGATTGCTGGCTGAAATCGACAGGAACCGCAGGCGCTCAAACAACGGATGATTGGCGTTGTAGGCTTCCTCAAGCACCCGCTCGTTGAAAGCCAGCCACGAGATTTCCCTGTTGATGAAGCGTTCCGGCGAATCGAGGTGGATAGCCGCGAGCTTCGAGCCCTCCGGAAGATCGGACTCCTGTTCCAGTGGCTCGACTTCCAATGCCACAGTGCTGTCTTCCACGCGCCAACTCCATCGAAAATCACCCTGCAAGCCGGGAAACCTGCGTTCTATAGCATGACATTTGTCACCGAATGATGACAGACCTTCCGCAAAGAACAGATGCTGCCCAGTTAAGCAGTAGTCACTAATAATACCATATCATCATTGATTTACGTCAATGCGCTACTTTGGGCCAGCAACTAAAAATGTAACTGGCTCATGGGTGATCCCTACCCAGCCCCATGCGCCGGGACCTTCCCGCAATGATCCTCGGATCGCGGGAAGGTCCCTTTTACATCCACCAACAAACCCACGATGGTGGCACAAGGCTCCGGTTCAGGAGACAATCTCCCAGGCGCCGTCCGGTTGCCGGCAGGCAACACCGTAGCCCGCTTGACGCTGGTTCCCGATCACGACCTCCTGCTGGAACTCGCGGCAGTAACGCCCCAGGCGATCGCTGCCGTCGCGCGCCGGTATGACCTGGCCAGAAGCCGACCCGTCGTTCCAACGGATCGACTCTCCCAGCGGTGCCGTCGTCGCCTGATGCTGCGCTGCTGCGTAGCTATGGCGCTGGCTCTGGTTCAACACGTCGGCAATCTGCAACGCCAGGATGGCGAAGATGGCCCAGTCCCGATCGTCATGGCGTCTTCGATAACCATAGCCGCCATGATCGCCATGGTGATAGTGGCGATGCCGCTTTGCGTGGCGGTACTTCTTGGGCCGGTGATGATAGACGTGCTTCTCGACATAGACTTTCTTTTTCACCTTCTTGTGTTTGTGCCCATGCCTGTGTCGGTGCTTGTAGCCATGATCGTGGCCCCAATGCCCCTTGTGCGCATGGCGGTGATGGCCATGGCCGTGATGGGAGTGGCCATGCTTGGCCCAGCGGCGGCGATCCTTGCCGTGGCGATGCCCATCGTAGTGATAGACATGCTTTTCCACCTTCTTCCAATGCTTGTGATGCTTGTGTTTGTAATGCTGGTGGTCGTGGTGCTCGTAGGACCAACGGCCATGACGGCGATCATCGTCGTCATCATCATCCGCAAACGCGGAACCGGTTGTAAGGATGAAGACCGCACAGGCGGCCACAGCGATTTTCTTTATCATTTCCGATCCTTCCAAAGCTGCCTCCAAGCCATGGTGTGATCGGTTCTACGTGTGCTGCAGCCGCGGCATCCCCCGCCGCCCATTTATGTCACGGAGACTTGAACGGACGGCGGAGAGTTGCCGGACTACCGGCAAAACAGTGGTTGGAACCTAGAGAGTGCCCGGAAAGGCTCCGCCGTCGAGCAGGATGTTCTGGCCGGTTATGAAACCGGCATGCGCGCCGCAGAGAAAAGCGCAGGCCTCACCGAACTCGGCCGGGTCGCCGAAACGGCCTGCCGGATTACCCTTGGCCCGTTCCTCGACTACATCTTCGACAGGACGGCCGGCCTTGTCCGCAACCGCCTTCATGTTGGCACGCAGCCGGTCGGTATCGAAAGGCCCGGGCAGCAGCCCGTTGATCGTTACGTTCTTGCGCACGGTCTTGCGGGCGATGCCGGCGACGAAACCGGTCAAGCCGGCACGCGCGCCGTTGGAAAGGCCGAGAATATCGATCGGCGCTTTCACCGCGCCGGAGGTGATGTTGACGATGCGCCCGAAGCCCCGCTCCATCATCGGATCGACGGTGGCCTTGATCAGCTCGATCGGCGTCAGCATGTTTGCGTCCAGCGCCTTGATCCAGTCTTCCCGCTC
>JANQMQ010000644.1 GCA_028279995.1 Candidatus Phaeomarinibacter sp.
TCCGGCAATCGCCATCACCACAAGCACCAGCATCGGCAGTGCAAGGGCGGCGACGACCGCAAGCCCTAGCTGCTGCGCAAGCCGCAGAATGGTGACGCCATCCATGTTGTAGGTGTGCGGTTCCACAAGGAATGTGGAAAGCGGTGCTGCCAGCTGCGCTGCCATGGGGTCCGCAAGCAGCGCCACAATAAGACCGATGCCGATCATGCCGAACCAGGCACTTACTTCCTGGCTCTTGGCAACGTCACCCTTCTTGTGCGCCTCCTCCAGTTTCTTGGCGGAGGCCTCTTCGGTTTTTTCACTTTGGTCGGGTTGGTCCGACATCGATCGCTCGGCCTCCCCGTCCTAGATGATGAAACGCAGCAGCACCGCCTCAAAATGCTCCAGGAAGTAGAGCATGATGGAGCTGAGCATCAGGAACATGATGATGAAGCCGAACAGGATGTTCGCCGGCATGGCAACGAAGAAGATCTGCACCTGCGGGATCAGCTTCGCGAGAATGCCAACGCCGGTGTAGAAGACGAGCGAGAACACGATGAACGGGGCCGCCAGTTTCACACCCAATGTGAAGGCGTTCGCCATGGTGTCGATCGCAACGGCCAGAAAATCTGCCGTGGGAAATCCCGCAAGCGGCGGAAACAGCGTGAAGCTGTCACGCAGGCCGATAAGCATCAGATGATGCAGGTCGGTGACAAAAACCATCGCCGTACCAAGCACCGCGAGATAGGTCCCCATGATGGCGCCCTGAATACCCTGGGTCGGGTCCATGTTCATGGCAAAGGCAAGCCCGGTCTGGAAGGCGATAATGGTCCCCGCCACCTGCAGCGCACTCATGAACATGCGCGCGGTCAGCCCGATAAACAGCCCGATGCCGACCTCACCAATCATATTGGCGGCCATCGCCCCGACACCCAGTGGCATGGCCGGATACGTCCCCGCAATCACAGGCGCCAGAACAACCGTCACCGCGATCGCCATGACCAGGCGAATACGGGGGCTGACGCTCATCTCGCCAAGCGCCGGCAGAACCATCATGGCGGTGCCGATGCGCGCGAATGCCAGCACATAGAGGAGTGCTGTCTCCGGCAACATATCCGTGGGCAGGGAAATAACCATAAGCGTGATTGAGGCCCTAGCCGCCGATAATGAGGCCGCTGATCCGGCTCATATAGGCTGCAAGAACTGACGCCATGAATGGCAGGGCCACAATCATCGCCAGGAAGATGGAAATGATCTTGGGCACGAACACCAGGGTCATTTCCTGCACCTGTGTCAGGGCCTGCACCAGCGCAATGGCCAAGCCGACCACCAGCCCCACAATCATCAGCGGTCCGGCAAGCTGCAACAGCAGCCAGATGCCTTCGCGTCCAATATCCAGAACCTCAGGTCCCGTCAGCATGGGTATTCAACTCCCCCACAACGCCCCACCGAAGATGAAGCGCGCGCCCCCAAGCGCGTGTGAATTCTTCGATGCCGCTAGATCGGCATCCGCATGATTTCCTGGTACGCCGAGATCACGCGGTCACGCACGGTGACAGCGGTCTGCAGCAT
>JANQMQ010000662.1 GCA_028279995.1 Candidatus Phaeomarinibacter sp.
CGGAAGAAGACGTTGAAGTCGGGAATTTCCCGCTTGTCGCCCTTTTCATACTCGAAGGTGCCGGTCATGGAGTTGGCAATCACCTCCGCGTCTGCGCCCACATATTCAGAGCGTGACAGGATTTCGACGGCTTCCATGCGGTTGGCGTTGTCGTTTTCGTCGAGCCAGATCGCTGCACGGATCAAGGCCTTCGTGAGCGCGGTCACCGTGTTGGGGTACTTCTCGGCGAATTCGGCAGTGATGCCGAACACCTTCTCCGGATTGTTCTTCCAGATCTCGTAGTCGGTGATGACAGGAACGCCGATGCCCTTGAACACGGCCTGCTGGTTCCACGGTTCACCCACGCAGTAGCCGTGAATGGTACCCGCTTCCAGGGTAGCCGGCATCTGCGGCGGCGGCGTCACGGACAGCAACGCGTCAGCGGAAATCTGGCCGGAAATGTCGGACTCGGAGTAGTAACCCGGGTGAATGCCACCAGCGGCAAGCCAATAGCGCAGCTCGTAATTGTGGGTCGAGACCGGGAAGACCATGCCCATCTTGAAAGGCTTGCCCTCCGCCTTGAACTGATCAACCACAGGCTTCAGGTAGTCCGCCTTGATCGGGTGCTGCGGGCGACCATCAGCCATTTTCGGGATATTCGGCTTCATCATCTCCCACACTTCGTTGGAAACGGTGATGCCGTTGCCATTCAGGTCCATGGAGAACGGCGTGATGATGTGCGCTTCGGTGCCGAAACCGATCGTGGCCGCCAGCGGCTGTCCGGCGAGCATGTGAGCGCCGTCGAGTTCCCCGGTGATCACGCGGTCGAGCAGCACTTTCCAGTTGGCCTGCGGTTCCAGTGTGACAAACAGGCCCTCGTCCTCGAAGTAGCCCTTCTCATAGGCAATCGCGAGAGGCGCCATGTCCGTGAGCTTGATGAAGCCGAATTTCAGCTCATCCTTCTCTGGCAACAGCAGTTCCGCCTGTGCCATGCCCGTCACGGCCATGGTTGCTGCCGCAACCATGGAGACAAAACGGGACGCTTTCTTCAGTGCTCCGGGTACGGAGGATGACAAGCCTCTTTCAGGTGCAGTCATCAGGGATAACCCTCCAAATCAACTTCCGGCGGGTGCCGGTGACAGATCCCTTCCGCTTCTCCCTAGCGCGGTCAGGAACAAAAAAAGCGCTGTCCGCGGGCGCGACCCTTGTCCCTTCCGGTCCAGGTCCCATCCCGTCGGCAGCGCTGCCGTGTGGCCTCTTAAATCAGGCCTCGTATGTTGTGAGCGTTGGCGCGCCTTTGCGCCTGCGTTAACGGTAGCAACTGCTGTGCCAGTCGATGAAACCGCAGTTTTCTGCCGCTTTACGGGTGGAGACAGAGGGAGCCGGCCCCCACCCGCATTCTTGTTGTGCACTGCCGCCCAAGAATTGTGCAGTGCATGGTCGCGGAGGCGTTTACAGCTTCCAGTCGACCTGTAGCCATACCTTCTGACGGTCTGCCGGGCCGCCGGCGGGGCCGTCATAATCGGCATATTTCGCGGTGACAGAGAGCTTCTTGTTGATCACGCCCTTGAGGAGGAGGTCGATCTCTTCGCCGAGGCTGCCGCCCCCTGTCTCAGCCTCGAAGTCGTGATAGATGGCTGCGGCGACAATCTTGGCGAAAGGCCCCACCTTGCCACTCGTGTATCCAATTCGGCCGTAGAGGTCTTCGATGCCGGTTGCCGGCGTCGCCAGGAATACGTCGGCCCAGCCCTGGAACTTGTGCAAAGTCGCCAGCGGCGTGCTGAAGCCGCGGGTGCCGTCACCCTCCAGCACCTCATAGGTCACAGATGCATCAAAACCCATCGCCTTGGTGCCGATCGACGCCGTGTAGTAGTCCAGATCATAGTTGCCGGGATTGTCGCCGTACTCTGACTGAAGGGCGTAAGACCCGCTCAGCAGGAGCGGGATGCCCTCTGTAATGTCGAATTTCCCTTTGGCACGAACGCCGTAGGTCTGGGTAGACAGCGCAGGCGCTTCAGCCAGATCAAGCAGATAGCCGAATGCACCGACCTCGAGGCCAGGAATCACAGTGTAGCCGAGATCAATCAGATGACTGTTGGTTGAATCAAATTTCCCGATCGGGCTTTCGTTGCCGAAGATCCGCTGCACGGATGCCAAGTAAGCGTATGTTGCCTTGAGATTCGGGATCGCCGTCACCTCAAGCAACGCTGCGTCAAAGGTCTGCTCGTTCTGACGCCATCCGACATTACCGACGAAACGGGCATCGTTGAGGATGATGCGCTGACGGCCGCCTATGACCTTGAAGCCATCGCCTTTATAGGTCAGCTGCGCGCGGTTGAGCTCCACCCCATCTGGATCGGCAACCACGGGAAACGTCGTGCGTCCATTGGTCGTCGAGTTGTAGTCGTTGGTCAGGCCTTCGATGGCTTCAATTTCCACCAGCGCCGAAAAACCCTTGTATGGCCTGGTCTTGAGCCCCGCACGGATCCGCGCGGTAACGGCGTCAGCATTGTTGGCGACCCCGTCCTGATCCACATGCTCATAGCGCAGACGCGTATCGATGATCGGCGTCACGATGGACGAACTTGCTTCCTCTGCTTTTGCCGGTGTCGGCGCTGCTGCCGTTGCCAGCAATGCAAGGGACATGGCTGCTACGCCACCCAATGCCCCAGGACCACTCCAAGATTTCATTCCCCAGTTCCTCAGTCTCTACTGCCCCCAAACAGCGGGCACAAAAAAACGCTGCGCGATAGACGGCTGCTTTCCGCTCGTCGGGAAAGCTTCTCGTCATCGGCAGCGTTGCCAGCGGCGTCCGGCACTGGACGCCCGTTATGTCATCGCGACTTCGCGATTGGGCATCTGTAAGCA
>JANQMQ010000663.1 GCA_028279995.1 Candidatus Phaeomarinibacter sp.
GCGCGCGAAAGCAAGATCCGCGTTCTCCCCAAGACCATCGATATCACGATCGACTATCTGCGCTCCGGGCGTCCCCTCGACACCTATGCCCGCGCCACCATCACCAAGCATGGTCGCCGTGTAGCAAACGTTCAGGTCATTGCCTGGCAGGATGATCCGGAGAAACCCATCGCCGCTGCCCACGGCCACTTTCTGCTCGAGCCGCTCGGCGAGGCCAACGGGGATGACAAAGCGCCCGCATAGGTACGCGCTCCGTCGTCACAGCATCTTGATGTGCGTTTGAGGGAATACACGCCCATGAAACAGGTCACATTCTGGTACGACTTTGCGTCGACCTATTCCTATCTCGCTGCCTTGCGTGTTGAAGAGGTTGCATCACGACACGATGTCGAAGTGATCTGGCAGCCGTTTCTGCTTGGGCCGATCTTTGGCGCCCAGGGCTGGACTGACAGCCCATTCAATATCTACGAAGCCAAGGGCAAGTATATGTGGCGCGATATGGCTCGTCTTGCAGAAGAGCAGGGCCTTCTCTTCAAGCGCCCTGAGACATTTCCGCAGAATTCGCTGCTGGCCGGTCGGATTGCCTGCCTTGGCAAAGGCGAAGGTTGGGGCGCGGACTTCACACGCGCTGTCTACACAGCTCAGTTTGGTGAAGGGCGCGGCATCTCAGCGCCCGAGGACCTTGCGCCACTGCTGACAGGTCTGGGTCTTGATCCCGCCGATGTTCTGGCGCGTGCTACATCGCCCGACGGCAAACTGGCTTTGAGACACGGCACTGATGCGGCCATCGCGGCCGGTGTTTTCGGGGCCCCGTCCTTCACGACGGAGGATGGGGAGCTGTTCTGGGGCAGCGACCGCCTCGAACAGGCCGTCGCATGGGCCGCAACTCATGGCGGTTGAGCAGGCATCTGCGTCACCCACCGCACTGCCGCCGGTAACGCACAGGCGCGTATGGGCGGTGGCGGGTCCCATCATCGTCTCCAACTCAACTGTTCCGTTAATCGGCATTGCCGACACAGCGGTCATCGGTCATCTGGGCGAAGCCGCATTCATCGCCGCCATTGCGCTGGGCGCCATCATTTTCAGTTCCCTGTACTGGATCTTCGGGTTCCTCCGCATGGGGACGACGGGCCTTGTCGCGCAGGCCTACGGTGCCCGTGACCAGGACGAGATCAGAAGTGCCATTCATCGGGCCATACTCGTGGGCGTTTCAGCCGGCACCTTACTTGTGCTGCTTCAGTTCCCCCTCTCTGTGGTCATCTTTCTGGGCTTCGAGGCGGGACCTCAGGTAGAGGCGTTGGCATCCGAGTACTTCTCCATCCGCATCTGGGGTGCGCCGGCGATGCTGGTGAACTTTGCCATTCTTGGCTGGTTCATCGGCCTCCAACGCGCGGATATTGCGCTCTACCTCCAGCTCTATCTCAATCTCGCCAACGTCTTTCTGGATGTGTTGTTCGTTGTTGCTTTCGACATGAATGTCGATGGCGTGGCATTCGGCACGGTTGTGGCGGAATGGACGACAGCCGTTGCGGGGATTGTCCTTGTCATCTGGTATGCCCGCCGCAGCACGGGCGCAGCCTTTGCCTCCGGTGACAGGGTGCGTTTGTGGAACGCCGACGCGTTGCGGCGCATGCTCAGCGTCAATGGCGATATCTTCATCCGCTCAGCTTTCCTCATGGCCAGCTTCGTTTGGTTGACCATGCAGGGGGCAGCACAGGGCGACGTCGTGCTCGCGGCAAATGGCGTGCTGCTGCATTTCCTGTATCTCGCCGCCTATGCGCTGGATGGGTTTGCCTTTGCCAGCGAAGCACTCGTTGGTGAGAGTAAAGGGGCAGGAGACCGCAGGCGGTTTCGCCAGGCAGCGGTGCTGAGTTCCATATGGGCGGTGGCGTCTGCCGTGGTCTTCGCGCTGGCCTTCTGGATGTTCGGGGCATGGTTCATTGGTCTGCTCACCAGCGTAGCAGAGGTCCGAGAGACAGCCACCACCTATCTCGTCTGGGCCGTTCTCTCGCCGCTCGTAGCGGTCGCGAGCTATCAGCTGGATGGTATTTTTGTCGGCGCGACACGCACCGCCGACATGCGCAACATGATGGTTGTCTCGTTTGCTTGCTACATTGCGGCCTGGTGGGCGTTCCAGCCCTGGGGCAACCATGGTCTGTGGGCCGCCTTCACGCTCTTCAGCGTGATGCGCGGCATAACCCTTGGCATCCGCTATCCGGCACTGGAGCGAAGCATAGCTTAGAGAATGTCCAGAACGCTCTCCGGCGGTCTGCCAATCGCCGCCTTGTCGGCCGACACAACAACCGGCCGCTCAATGAGAATTGGATTGGCCACCATCGCATCAATCAACTGCGCATCTGACAGAGCCTCATCGCTCAGGTTCTGCTCCTTGTAGACAGCTTCGCCTTTGCGCATCAGGTCACGTGGACTCATGCCCAGCATCTGCAAGACGTCCCTGAGTTCATCTGCGGTTGGCGGTGATTTCAGATACTCAATGACTTCGGGTGTGTGGCCATTCTCCTGAAGCAGCGTGAGTGTCTGCCGGGACTTGGAGCACCGTGGATTGTGATAGATGCGCAAGGTCATTGGTCGATGTCCTCAAAAGATATCAGGATAAGTCCGCGCCGACGGCATCTGCGATGGTCGCAAAGCCATCTCGCTTCAACAGGTCGGCAAGTGCACGATTGATGCGCGGAATGAGGGCCGGCCCCTCATAGCCGAATGCCGTATAGAGCTGGACCAATGAGGCGCCTGCCCGAATTTTGGCGTATGCCGTCTCACCGGATGAGACGCCACCCGCGCCGATGAGCGTCAGGCGGTCCTTGTTCACATAGGCTGCAATGCGCAACGCGTCTGTTGACGGGCCCATGAGCGGCGCACCGGAAAGGCCACCGGTTTGATCCTTGTTCGGACTTTTCAGCGTCTCAGGGCGTGCAATTGTGGTGTTTGACACGATAAGGCCCTGAAAGCCCATCTCAACGGCGACTTCAACCGCATCGCGAATGTCTTCGTCAGCAAGGTCCGGTGCAATCTTGAGGATCAGCGGCAGCGGACCGGCGCCAAAACCTGCCAGAGCGTCGCGGGCATCACTCACACGGCCTGCCAGGTCACGCAACGCATCACGCGCCTGCAGGTCACGCAGGCCTGGAGTATTCGGTGATGACACATTGACGGTCACATAGGACACAAGCCCGGCCACATGATTGAGACCGGTCACATAGTCGGCGATGCGATCTTCACTGTCTTTGTTGGCACCGATGTTGGCGCCCACAATGCCCGGCTTGTGCTGTCGGGCAGCAAGCCGGGCGCAATAGGCATCCAGCCCCTGATTGTTGAAGCCTAGCCGGTTGATGACGGCACGGTCTTCTTCCAGCCGGAACATCCGGGGCTTGGGATTGCCCGGCTGCGGTTCAGGCGTCACCGTACCGGCTTCAGCAAAGCCGAAGCCCAGCGCCAGCAGCGCGTCCGGTGCACGGGCATCTTTGTCAAAACCGGCAGCCACGCCGACGGGGTTGGGGAAATCCAGCCCGAACGCGTGCGTATTCAATACCGGGTCGAGTGTGCTTTCCACCGTCGGGCCCAAGCCGACCGCAAGAGCCCGCACAGCGATTACATGGGCCACCTCGGGTGGCAGGTACCGCAGCAGACGGGCACCAAGGGCAGCAAGCGCACTCATGTAGCAGCCTCGGTGTCGAGATCGGGCACAACGGGTGTGCCCCCTTCATCCAACGGCAACGGCTTCACCCAGCGTACGACTGTAGTCGACAGTGATGCATAGAGATGGGGAAACAGCTGCCCGCCGCGCGATGCTTCCCACTTGAGAGCTTCACCAAGTGGCCCGGTATCAACCGCAACAATTACAAGGTCCCGCTGGCCAGAAAAGTGGAGCCGCGCGGTTTCCGGAGTTTGTTTTGCGGTAGAAAAGTGAATGTACCCATCGGCCAGATC
>JANQMQ010000703.1 GCA_028279995.1 Candidatus Phaeomarinibacter sp.
GCCGGATTGACCGGCCATTCTTGTTCTAGAAATGTGTGCATCGGGAGATGGATATGCCCCCGGCCAATGTGCAAATCACAGTTTGCGGAAATCGTGTGATCGCCGGACGCACCCCTCCCCTAACAGCTTTCAATCTGCGGCGTGTTCCCTATAGTGCGCCGCAATATGGCAGGCTACGGCCCGCCAACCGCACTCACCCTACCCGGACCGGCACCTTCATGGCCATCGACCGCACAGCGGACAACCTGTCGACCTTCGGTAAGCGTTTTCGCACCTATATCGACATGATCTTCGTGGATCACGGCATTTTCCGCCTGTTGATCGCCAAGGCGTCCCCGATCACCCAACGCGCCTGGCGCTCAGGCCAGCCCTGGCCGCACCAGATCAAGCGTGCCAAGGAACGCGGCATCAAGACCATCATCAATCTGCGCGGCGCCCGCAATTGCGGGTCCTACGTGCTGGAGCGTGAAGCCTGCGAGAAATACGGCATCACGCTCATTGATATGCCGCTGGAAAGCCGCGGCGCGCCGCAGGTGGACCGCCTCAACCGGGCGCAGGATGTCTTCGGGTCAATCGAGTATCCGGTCCTGATGCACTGCAAGTCCGGCGCCGACCGTGCCGGCATCGGGTCCGCCCTGTACCAGATGCTGAAGGAAGGCCAGACCGTGACGCAGGCCAAGAGCCAGCTCTCCCTGCGCTACGGCCATGTGCGTCAGGCCAAGACCGGCGTGCTCGACGCGTTTCTGGAAGAATACGAAGCCCGCAACACCCGCGAGCCCATCGATTTCATGACATGGGTAAACACGGAATATGACCGCGAGGGCCTCAACGCCCGCTTCCAGCACATGAAGTCCATGGACATCCTGGTCGACTTCATCCTGCGCCGGGAATAGCAGCGCCTACTGCGCTGCGTCCGTCGTGCTCTCGTCGGAAAAATACTGCATCTTGCACAGCCGCGCATAAAGCCCGTCCGCCGCAACGAGTTCGTCATGGGTGCCAAGCTCGACCACACGGCCTTTCTCCATGACACAAATCTTGTCCGCCTCACGGACCGTCGCCAGCCTGTGCGCGATGACAATGGTCGTGCGCCCTTTGCGCAGCACTTCCAGCGCATCCTGAACCTTGCGTTCACTCTCCGCATCCAGCGCGCTGGTGGCTTCGTCCAGCAGCAGGATCGGCGCATCCCGCAGCACCGCCCGCGCCAGCGCAATGCGCTGCCGCTGGCCACCGGAGAGTTTCACGCCCCGGTCACCCACCACCGTGTCGTAGCCTTCCGGCATCGCTTCAATGAACTCATCCGCCGCCGCCACCCTGGCGGCTGCGCGAATGTCATCGTCGCTCGCATCCAGCCGGCCAAAGGCGATGTTGGCGCGCACGCTGTCATTGAACATCGTCACATCCTGGCTGACGATCGCCATCTCCTTGCGCAGGCTCGCAAGCGTCACCTGCTTCACGTCCTGCCCGTCAATCGTCACGCTGCCCGATGTCGCGTCATACAGCCGCGGAATGAGATTGATGACCGTCGTCTTGCCTGCGCCGGACGGCCCCACAAGCGCCACCGTCGTGCCCGGTGCCACGTCGAGGGAGAAGTCCGTCAGTGCCGGAGCGCCCTCATCATATTCAAACCCGACTTGCGAGAAC